>NZ_QVGS01000019.1:0-24020 GCF_003603005.1 Faecalibacterium sp. AF27-11BH | reverse complement strand
CAAGGGCAAGCTGACCCGCATTCCTGATGAGGTCGAATACGACTTCAACGACCGGCCGCACAACTGCAAGCGGTACGTTGACGAAGATTTCAATGAATACGGCATCCATGAGGACGGCTTCATTGTTGCCATCCCCTGCGAAAAGGCTTGGGGGTTCAGCACCAAAGAGAAGTCCCGGATTGCCGCCATGATTGAAAAAGAGCGCCAGGAAGCCGCTGAGCGCCGGATGTTCGGTGATTGATGGGAGGTATGAACTGAATGCTTACGCTTGAGCAAGCGCTTCAGCACGGCGCCGCCGTCGGTGTCAAATACTATGTGAAAAACAGCTATGACAAAATCGTTGGCGGAACCTGCACAGAAGAACAGGCGCTTTCCATGAAGAAGCGCTTCGAGGAAGAAGACAAGCACAACCCTTGGACAAAAGGATCCACCCGCTTTTACATTACCAAAATAGGATGAGGTTTATTATATGAATGATTTGGAGCAGGCTCTCCGCATCCTGCGCGGAAGCAAACAATATAATTTCAATGGCACGGTTTTGACTGTGATCGGCTATTATACCGGCAAGCGCATTTCCCTTGATTTGGGTAAGTTGGATGCGGATATGCTGGAAGCTCTCACCCCAGATGAGGAAGCCGATGACGGCGGTATTTGGTAATCTGCAAACAAAAAATCCCCCTGCACTGGCCGATGAAGTCAATGCAGGGGGATTTTGTATGCTGCCGGGGCGGCGAAATGTAAAAATCAAGAGCGGAACTGCCCACAGGCAATGCCGCTCTCTACAAAAAGCCGTGGCTTTTCAAGTGGTTCTATTTTAGCTGGCGTTTATGTATCCGTCAAGCCTTTTTGGTACTCAGCGCCGCAGTCATAGCGTAAAAAGCGCGCTCAATGACCGCATCCAGCACTTCATCCGTGATTGCCCACTGGATGATGGCCGGGCATTTGGCGCGGAGGGCGGCGAAGACCTGCTTTTTCTTCTTCGCCCCCTGCCCCGAACCCATAATGGACTTTTCAGCCCGGTTCACCAGATCCAGCGCCAGATTCTTAACAGTAGCCTTGTAACCCAGCCGGATACCGCCGACTGCCAGCGAAACAAAACCCGCCGCCATCAGAATGACAGCGACCGGCACGGGAATAAAACTCAGAATAGCTTCCATGATGGTTTCCTCCTATGTCACAGATACTTGTTGGCCCCAGAAATTGCCCGCCAACTGGCAGGGCCGCAGATGCCATCCACGGCCAGCTTGTGCTTCTCCTGCGCTTTCAGCAGGGCGTTTTCGGTTTTTTCTCCAAAAATGCCGTCCGGGGTCAGCCCCAGCAACCGCTGGAGCATCTTCGTGGCGGTTCTGTTCACATCGCCCACGCTGCCCCGGCGGATCGTCGGCAGGATGAACGTGTTGTAGGTCGTGCTGGGATAGTGCTTCGGTGCATCGCAGAGCCACGTTGCCTTTGTGTCGCGGGTATCAGTATGTACGATGGCGCAACCATCATACCAGTAGATACCCACCGCCTTGAAGTACTGGGTGGCAATGATGCCCAAAGCCACAGGATTGATGCTGCGGTCCACCATGCGCCAGTCTGCCGCCATACCATAGCGATGCTTGCTGCCAGAGCTGCCGCCGACTGCCGCATTGTGCGAGAGGCAGCGGTATCCGCTGGTCACCTTGATGGCCTTGCCCAGCTTATCCCGGATGGCCTGAAGTTTTTCGACCAGCTCCGAATCGACCATCTGGCGAGTACACCCGCAGGGGCACTTGAAGTCCTTGCGGGTGAAGTTCTTGCTCAGGGCAGATGTGTCGCTGGCCTGATAGACGATGACTCTCATGTAGAAAACCTCCTTCAAGAGAAGTCGTGCTTTTGAAGCCGCTCATTGTACACCCGTTTGATATTCGCTACCGCACAGATGCAGCGGTTGTTTTTGTAGTCGGGGTGACTGCGGCAGTAGTCCTCATAGGCATCAATGACGGCCAAAATCTCGATAAAATGCTCCCTCGTGTGGTGCTTATCATCAATCAGTTCGTCATTGAAGCGCAGGATCTGGGTACGCAGAAGATTGGCATTGCGCTCATCATCAACTTGGATATGCTCCTCCAGCTTTTTCTGGGTCTGCTTCTGCTGTTCCAGCACTTCAGCATTCAGGGCGTGTCCGATGATTTTCGCAAGCCTGCTCCACGGATTGATCTTGATGGGCGAAACCTCAATGAGCGAGAGCAGCACCAAAACCATCCCGCCACCGCTCCAGAATAATTCTTTCAGATTCACAGCCATCCCCCTCACTGAACCAGCGCGGCGATTGCCTGCAAATCAAAAATCGGAGCATCAAAAAACGCTCTCGCCCACAGCCAGTAGTCTTCGGACTCCGGGCGGCGGTACTTTTGGCAGAGTGCCGATGCCCAAACCCGGTTCCAGCGGGTCTGATAGTCCGCATCCCGGCGCTCAAGGCACCGCTGGATGTTCCCTACCAGTTCCCCGCGCAGGGTGCCGTTACCGTCATCGTCCTGCACAAAGCAGTCCATGCCGTTCTGGCTCCCTACAGCACACACGCGCTGGTTTTTGTGCATAAGAAAACCGTCCTGACAAGTCAGGGCGGTTCCATAGGGAATATTCACTTTTCCATCTATGCCGTCGAAGCGCGCCCGGCGGCGGGCGATAAAGCGTTCATGCTCCATGGGTTAGACCTGCTCTTTCTTCTCGGTCTTCTCGGCGAGCAGAGCGGTCAGCTCGTTATACTCGTCCTCGGTCAGCTTGTTGGCAGCGTAAAAGACATCCAGCTTGGTTGCCATGCCAGCGGTGTTGCCCTTTTCAATCATGCGCTTGCAAGTACGATACAGCATTCAGTTCACCCCCTTTCTCAAGAAGCATCGGTATCATCAGTGATGCCCAGCTCCAACAGGGTCAGGCGGTACGCCTGATCCACGTTGAGAGCATCAGCATCCTCGATGGCGGTTTGGGTTTCCGTGACCCAGCTTCCAATATCGGTCTGCTCCAGCATAACGCTTTCCAAATCGTCCCCCATAGGGTCACGATCGAGCAGATGATACGGTGTGCCGGCATAAGAAATGCCCGAAGCATCAGGCTCCGGGCAGAGGATATAACAGCCGTTGTCGGCTTTTTTGATGTAGGTCACGTCCTCGGTCAAGGCAAGGACGGTGCCATCACTGGCTTTGATGATTTTGAACAAGGCACTCTACCTCCAAAAATTGCATAGCAAAGCCGCCGCAGACGCAGCAGCCGCCCATGGTCATCAAAATTTTTATAGTAGGCTTCTTGGCAGTTCATATACTGCGCCACCTCCTGCAGGGTACGTTTCCCGGCCAGCCATTCACGGTGGAACAGCTTCAGTTTTCTCCGTGCGCGTATCACACCATCACGGCTACCATTGACTTTGATTTTTCCGGTCTCGGTCAAGGTAAAACGAGCCTTGCACCAGCGGAACGGCTTCGTCAGCGGGATGATCTTGCATTTCTTCTTGTTGACCGGGATGCCGCGGATTTCAAACTGGCGCACGATAGCGCGGCCCAGATTTTTCAGATCTTCGATATCCGGGAGAATGATGCAGTAATCATCCATGTAGTGTCCGGCGCTATGCGTGGACATCTGGCATTTGATCCAGTTGTCCACAGCACTGGGCATTGCCGCCATTTCTTGTTGGCTCGGCTCAACGCCCAGCGGCATCCCACGGCCCGGAAATTCGCCGGGAGCAGTATCAATAATGGTATCTGCTATCCGCCGAAAATCAGGGTTCAGGATATACCGCTGGTGCCGCTGATAGATGATAGAATGGGGTGCATAAGGAAAGAACTTCTTCAGGTCGAGCAGCAACACCCCGCCCGCACGGCCATACTTGCGGTAATGCCGTGCCAGCTGCTGTTTGATGCGCTTGATCTGCCAGTGCAGTCCCTTACCAATCCGGCTTGCACCGTTGTCATAGATCATGCTGGGGTCGTAAAGCGGCTCCAACACTTCCTTGCTGATGACCTTGTGGATTTGTCGGTCTGTAATATGAGGAGCGTCAATCCCACGAATCTTGCCGCGTTCGCAGACCGTGAAATGAACGTATTTTTTAGGCCGCCACCTTTTTGCCAAAATAAGCCGCCGCTGCTTCGCTGTGTGGGAAAACAGATGCCGCTCAAAGTTCTGCGTACTCTGCTTCCAGCGTACACCGTTGCAGCATTTCCGGCCATATTTGAACATCGTGTGGTAACTAAATACTTCTTCCAACGAACCGAGGGCGGCACACCGGGCTTCTTGTCTGGCTCGGCGTGCTGCCCGGCGGCGTTGGTATCGCGCTTCATGGCGCTCCTGACTTGTCATAAAATTATTCGCTCCTCGTACAGATAAATTGTCGGGCATCGTCTAATCTGCTTTATGCCGGCACATGAAACGCGGTAAGATGCATCCCGCGCCATGCAAGAAGCGTCCGTGTCAGCATATCGAAAAGCAGTTTTAGAGGTTTGACCCTCAGGGAAGTACCTCTCCTTTTGCTATGGTCGTCTTTCACCTATGGCTACTCCATGTGACCAAGCATTGCAAAATCCGGGCACAACACCATACGCATTGTTAGCGTTGTTATAGTCCAACGACCCCGACGACGAAACCGCGCAGAAGTAGTTGTTGTTGTTGATGTTGTTGTAGTTCGGCGACCGCAGCCACCAGACCGCCGCCGCAGGAATTGACAGAGATACACCCACTTAAAAATCAGGCTTTCCGATTGACCGTTCCGATCATGCCTTGCAGCAGGTCGTTTTCCTTGTCAATCAGCTCACCCAACTTTTGAGCCATTTTGTCCAGTCTTTCAGTTGCTTTCTTCGCATCGACACTTTTCCCTGAGGGAGTTGTGAAACATCCCTGCGGGTTCTGGGTCATGATGAGATAGCAGTGAGTCAACCGAACATCCAGCGCCATCAGGGATGCCCGCGCTTCCAGAAGATGTGCTTTGCGAAGATGGCGCCGCTGATCGTCTGAGGGATAGATGCTGTTCGCCTTTTCAGCGTGGTCTATCACCTCACCCGCCAGCTTTGCGACCGGCTCTGCAATCAATCTGGAATACCTTGCGGAAATGCGGGTCAGGAAGTTTATCGTTTCAATGTAAATCGCGTTGGCGACATTCACATACTCCGCCTTGCTTTCTGTGCGCTTGGATTTCAAAACTGACATGATGCTTTAGTCTCCTTTGGGGTCATCAAGATTGATTTCCCCTTGCTCTCGCTCAACTTCTTCCAGATGCTTGAGCAGCACATACTCTATGTAGTTCGTGATGGACCGATGCTCTTTTGTCGCAAGAACACCGATTTTGTCAAAAACCTCATCGGACAGGCGCAACGTAAAGACGCGCTTGTTAGTTGCCATACAATACCTCCTAACGAACAGGTTTTGAAAGTATTGTATAGCGTTTTTTATGGCGTGTATGCACTCAAAAGACAGCTGAGTGATAGCACTTTCAGCATCTTTTTTCAAAAATTCTCGCGGGGCGCTGACGCGCCCTTTGGATTTTTTGAGGGAAATTTGCTGGTTTCCGCCCACTTCCGTGGGCTTGAGTAGGTCGAGAACCCCTGCGGGGGGATTAGACTACAAAGCCGGGCACAACACCATACACATTGTAAGCGTAGTAACAGTCCAACGACCCCGACGACGAAACCGCGCAGAAGTAGTAGTAGCCGGTGATGGTGGTGTAGTACGGCGACCGCAGCCACCAGACCGCCGCCGTTCCGGTGGCGGAATGTTTATTGGCAACTTTGCTGTTACCCGCTTTGAAGTAATCGTACTGTGCCTGATAGTTCGGCTCCGCATCATTGCAATACTGGTGCGTTGCAAAAACCTCATACTCGGACAGCAGGAACAGATAATCCGTGGTAGAGGACACGTTGCTGGCGGTATTGCCGCCGCCCTTATTATCCGTATACTTCGTGCAGGACTTCATCACTGCCCGCAGATCAGAGGGAAGTGCGGCCATCAGCGTGTTCGCGGTCGGGCTGGTGGGAGAGCTTGCGCTACCCAGTACCTTGCTTCGCATCTGACTGCTTCCCCAGCCGCCAGAGTTCGTGTTGCTGGTGTTCATCGTGAATGCGCCAGACGTGGAAGTCGTGCTGCCGTAGCTGCTATCCACCAGACCAACAAACTTGCCGCTGATCTTACCCAACAGGAAGTGGATGCGGTTGCTGCCCTCCTTGCCGGAATTGTGGTTGAAACCGATGATAAAGGCATCAACTTTCAAGCTGGAGATCGTAGTCGCACCCACCTTGCCATTGATGGTCACGGACTTCGTGGCACCAACAGACCAGTAGTTTGCACCCTGCCCAGCATCGCTGACGGCCTTGATGACTGCCCAACTGTTGCTGCTGAGCGTTTTGGACACCAGCGTAACGGCCACCGTGAACGTCTTGCTGGACGGTGCAGTATAGTTGGTATCTGCACCCACATTGACCGTAATAGTGGCACTGCCGGTCGCCTTTGCGGTCACCGTGATGGTGGTGCCGGAAACACTTACCGTTGCAATGTTAGTACTGCCAGAGGATGCGGTCACCGTACCGCTGCCAGGCCGCGTAACAGTGATGGTGCCAGAGGTTTTCGGGTAGGTCAGGCTCAGACTGCTTGCGGACAGCGTAATACTGCCGGTCGCCTTGCCGATCGTCCACGAAGCGCTCTTGGCCGTAGTCGTCCCATCCGACCACTTATAATTGGAAGTCGGGGTAAAGGTGGCGCTGTAGCTGCCAGCGTTGGTTGCGCTGCTCGTGCCGCCGATCGTAAGCTGAGAACTGTTATAGTTGCTCCACGACGGGGACTGCGCCGAGCCATTATAGGTCACGCTGCCGGTCTGTGCCGGCACATTCTTGACCTCGGCTCGGCCGATCGTCCACGACACACTCTTGGCTTCCTGCGTGCCGTCCGTCCAGACATACTTGCCGATGGGCGTAAACGTGGCCGTATAGGTGCCAGCATTGATGCCGGAGGTCACGCCCCCGATCGTCATCATGCTGCTGTCATAGCCTTTCCATGTGGGACTCTGGGTGGAGCCGGTATAGGTCAGGCTCCCGCTCTGGGCGGGCACGGCCTGAATCGTCAGGGTCAGCACAGAAAGCGCATCAATGGCTTCCTGCACATTCGCCGCCGAAATGCCGGACTTGCTGTTGTCGTAGGAAATATCTGCCGCAGTGCCGCCGGACGAACCGCCGCCACCGCCAGCATTAAAAGGACCCCATGCCATAAGATTAACCCTCCTTTGCCGCTGTTGCGGCCGTGATGATGTGGTACTGCGCCGAAATCGTAGCTGTTGGCACCGATGCCGCACGAAGCCGGAGGATGCCGGCACGGCTTTCGGTCGCAACAAAATTTGCCGCTCGTGCCACTGCGCTGCTCGCCGGGGCAACATCCACCGCCACATAGTCAGCCGCCGTTAAGCCGCTGATTGCAATGTCGATGTAGTTCGTATAGCCGGGAACACTGCTGTCAGTTTTCCAGCCAGTTGCAGGGATAGAAAAAGAAACGAACTCCGTTTTATCCGCTTTTACTCTATCCATTTCATCCAAAGCAGCGGCCGCGGCATCAGCCACCTGTGCCGCCCGATCTTTTGACTTCTGGGACACAGCCCGAAGCTGGGAAAGGGTCGTGAGCTTTTCGCTCAATAGGATCACCTCCCGAAAAAAGGAAGCGGCGGGACATCCCCGCCGCTATCCATGCTTATGAACTTACTCGCCGTATACCTCGGCCAGCATCTCGGACACCTCGGCATCGGTAGCCGTGTGGTCCGCAATGGCCTTATTGATGGTGGCGCCCATGCCATCCAGCTTGGTCTTATCCGCAGCGGACATCAGGCCAGCCTTGGCAGTGGTAGCCTCGTCATAGGTGGTATCCTGCGCAGGGATGCCCAGCTTGGTGATGTCATCCTTGGTCACAGGAGTGGTGGCGGTCACATGGCCCTCTTCATCCACGGTGGTCTTGTACAAGCCGCTCGCAGCAGCGGTGTGGGTGGGATGGACATACTTGTTTGCGCCAGCCGCAATGCCGTCCAGCTTATCCTTGAGGGCCGCAGTGAAGTTCTCGTCAGACAGGCCCTTGCCTGCTTCCTTTTCAACATAACCGGACAGATCAACGAAACCGGCCAGCACATCGTACTTATAGGCATCGCCGACCTTGACCACCACGACATTGGTGCCCTTGGGATGTTTGTTGCCCGCGTCCTCAACAAAGTTGGCGGTAGTAGTGAAAGCATCGGTGACATTGTACACATTGCCCAGAATGCTCTCAGACAGAGAGGGCAGTTCAGCAAAGGCAACAGAGCCAGCAGGCTTATAGACAGCGCTGATCTTGGCGTTGATCTCATCCTTGGTGTAGGCATTAGTAATGCCGTAACCGTCCAGAGTAGTTGCCTTGTCAGCCTTGCCCTCCAGAACAGCAGCCAGCGCGTCATCGAGATCCGACTGAGAAACCTTTGCCTTGAAAGCCAGAGCGGCCAGCCCCTTGATGGCAACATCAGCACCGTTCACGGAAATGCTGCCGTTCTTGGAGCCAGTGGCGATCAGGATGTCAACCATCTTATTGGCAATAGCCAGCGCAGTGCCGTTCACCTTGACACCCTCAAGGACGTTGGCCTGAGAGCCAACATTCTCCAGAGTATCAACACGCGCCTCCAGAGCATCGGCGACCTCTTTCTGCTTGGTACCCAGTGCCTTCAGGTCAGCCAGTTTTACCAGATGTTTCTCATTGTAAGCCATAGTAGTTTTCCTCCTAAATTTTCTGTGATTTACTCACCATAAATTTCTTTCAGCATTTCGGAAGTATCATCCGAAGTTGCAATCTGATCTTCGGACACCTTTGCATTGGCCGAAATCGTGCCGTCTTCGGTCACTTCGATTCCGTTACCAATCTTAACGTGTCCCAGCTGTTCGCGGGTCGCAACGGTCAAGTCACTCTCTCCACCCCCTCCCTTGCCAAACAGAATGATGCAAGTGGAAATGT
The DNA here is from genome assembly GCF_003603005.1 of Faecalibacterium sp. AF27-11BH. Lineage (NCBI taxonomy): Bacteria > Bacillati > Bacillota > Clostridia > Eubacteriales > Oscillospiraceae > Faecalibacterium > Faecalibacterium sp. AF27-11BH. The sequence continues at coordinate 15,065 of NZ_QVGS01000019.1, read as the reverse complement.
CTGCGGCGGGGACTTCCTTGGAGTAGAATTTCACCACTCCATCCCCGGTTTCGCATCCGTTCACGACACCCGCATCTTCGGCAATATGAAAACTTCCCAGCAGAGGTGCGCCGCTCGGAATGAGGGCGCTCGTACTGTCGGGAAGTTCTGCGGTATAGATATAGCTGTAGTCCGGGCTTTCTTCATCAGCCTGTTCCCAGCCCGATGCAGCCAACGTCAGAAAGTATGTACCGTAGTACCCACCGCTGCCATGTTCCGCAATCTCCTTGCGAATCATAGTCTCAACAGTCTTCTGATCCATGATCTGACCGGACTCCTCCAGCTTCTTCATGGCGGAACCCACTGCATCCATGATGATGCCGGCATGAGCTTCCGGGTCTTCATTGTGCCGCTGGAGCAGGTCATTTACTGCCGCCACCGTTGCAATGGCTTCCGGGTCGATTGCCGCCGTCACGGTATCAACATCACCAACGGCGGCGATCAGATCAATGGTAGCCAGCTTGCCCACAATCGAACTTGCCGGGCGGATCCATTCAGGTTCATTTTCCAGCACAAGATAGGTATAAGGGACTTCGCCCTCATCGGGGTCTTCTGCATAAAGGACAACCGCCGTGCAGTAGAAGCCCTTGTCCACATTTGCCGAGTTGATCTGCACCGTGACCTGGCACTCACCATCCACCGGGTTGGTGATGCCCGCAATCACGGCATCCATGACATAATCGGCAGGCTCCGTCATGGTTTTCGGGGTCTTGTCGTCCGGGATATTGCCCTTGCCCACGGCCACCCGCGTGTATTTCATCGCACAGCGGCCAGCAAGAACCTTTGCGATCAGGGCAATGCCGGCGGCAGACCCATAGCTGCCGTCTTCATATTTCGCCATAAGCTCTCTCCTTAATCAATTCTTCTGGGCTTGAGGTGTGTATGGTAAACAGCGCCACGCACGCCCTCATGCGCCATGGTGGCCGTCTGCACAGTGTCAGGGTATACGCCCTCGATCACAGGCGGCAGATAGGTTCCTCTTGATGTTTCAAAGCGGCTTTCAAACAGCCGGTCTTTTCCAACAATCGGCGGATAGAAATCAGCTTCGGTAAAGCCGCCGTGGCCGATTTTGAAATCTGCCCGGCTGCTGCGGTCCTGTGAAACGGGAGGAAGCCAGCGAACCACATTTACCATCGCGCCGTGACCAATGTTCAGGTCATAGCGGTATGTGCGGTAGGTCCGCAGATACAGGCGTAGGCCAACACCGGCGGTCAGAATACGCTTGAGGGCAACTGCAATCTGATCTATCAGCGCCAGCCGTTCCTCAGAAAGCAAGCTCTGATCCACATACAGTGCGACCTTTGCAGGGTACACGTCCTGCAACTCGATATCCGAAAACTGAACACCCAGCAGCTCCCCCGCTGCCCGGATGACGGTATCGCCATCGCCGCCGGAAAGCTGTGCCAGCATCTTGACCCGGATTAAAATTCGGTAGAGGGCATCACTTGCTGCACCGCGCTGTACACCAAAGTTGGCTCCATAGCGGTCAAGGACTGCGCCCTCAGCATTTTCAAGGTCATCCCACAGCCGAACCAGTTCGGCATTTTTATGGATAACCTCAAAGCCATCTGCCAGCAGGGAAAACAGTTTTCCGATGTTCGTTTCCAGCTTACGGTTTTTTCGGACATTCTGTAGATCCCGGTGGGTATAGGGGTCTGTCAGTATGTCCAGCATCTTTTCAAGATATTTCAACCTTGAAGAAGAATTTGTTGAAAAAGCAGTACATTATTGGACTGATTGCAAAGGCATAGATTTTAATTGTTTATAAAACGAAAAAACGCCCCCGGTGCTACCAACACCGAGAGCGTTCAAATAGATTGGCTTACTCAAAAAGAGCAGTCACAACCGACACTGTGATTATACCTCTTTTGGGTAGGCTTGTCAAAGTGTACCCAAAGGAGGTTATTTTATTATGGCAAGACTCAAAAAAAGAAAAGATGGCCGCTATCAACGCAAGGTGACATTGTCCAACGGAAAACAGAAATTTGTATACGGCAAAACGATTGCTGAAGTCAATGCCGCTGCAAATGCACTAATGAACCAAGATACCGCCGGGCTTGAAGTTGGAGATCACACATTGGTGGGCGAGTGGGCAAAAATTTGGTTGAAAAACTATAAATCCGATTTACGGGCCGCTACCATCAAAATGTACCGGGATAGCTATAATCTCCACATCATGGAACAGATCGGATACATGGAACTCCGAAACGTAAAACCAGTTCACATCCGACAGGTTATGGCCAGCGTTGCATCCAGATCGGAAAGCCTGCAGCGTAAAGTTCTTCTGACTATGCGCCAGCTTTTTGAGGAAGCACGTTTGAATCATCTGATTATTGATAATCCAACTGAGGGTATCAAAATCACCCCTCACGCTAAAGCGGAAAAGAAAAAAGCTCTGCTTCCCGATGAGGTCGATATTCTGATGAGTGTAGTCGTAGAACCACGCGCCCGCGTATTCTGCGCCCTCTGTCTGTACTGCGGGCTTCGCAAGGAAGAAGCGCTTGGGTTGCAATGGTCGGACATTCAAAGCAACTCTCTGACCGTCCGGCGTGCTATGACCTTTCTGAACAATCAGCAAGATCCCGTAGATGATCTCAAAACAAAAGCTGCGCACAGGGTCATTCCTATCCCGGACAAGCTCAGAGCCATCTTGCTTGATACACCACACTTGAGCCGATATATTGTCCCTGCCTCCAATGGCGGGGATATGACCCGCTCCGCATTCACCCGAATGTGGAATTCTCACGTTGTTTCCCTTGTGCCTTTTCCTCTGCATCCCCACATGCTGCGGCATACCTACGCAACGACACTTTATCGTGCAAGGGTAGACTTACGCACGGCACAAAAACTAATGGGACACAGCAGCATTCAGGTCACCGCCGATATTTATACTCATCTGGAACAAGAGGATTCACTCCATGTTGCCGATAAACTCAACGAGTATTTTTCCGGCAAATCTGAGAACTCCGTGAAAAGTAGTCAAAAAGTAGTCAAGCTCGCCATCTGATACAAAAAAAGAAGCCACACAGCACGTTTTTCAACGCTACTGTGTGGCTTTTCTGGTGCACCTCCAGGGACTCGAACCCTGGGCCCACTGATTAAGAGAAACCGATGTGCAACATTCGTCAATTTTCCAAATCACGCAGTTTCGTTGTTTTTGGCGTTTTGTCGTGATTTTGCGCTTTGTATCCTTTGCATTATTTGCACATGACGTTTCATCTTGCACCCGTTATCCAGCTATTCCGGTGTGCAAAAAGTGTGCAAAAATGTGCAGAGCCAAAATCAGCACCTTAAAACAGGTATCGGATTTTTATGCAATGGGGTGAAAACAGGTCTGTTTCATCCGGCGAAAGGCACACTCTATATCACCAATTTATACCACACATCAAATGTACATCAACAATTTGATTCTTGGCAGGGATATGGACAATCGAACTGACACCACCTTATATAAAAGGAGTTTTCCCATGAACAAACTGCTTTCCTGCCGCTACAACATGGACACCAACCGGGTGGAAGCCCGGTTCGCTGATGGCTCTGCCGTTGCCATCGACTGCGTCGCCATCGAGGACAAGTACGGCAACACCCCGAAACAACGGGCAGAACTTGACTGGCTGCTCTACCATAAGCCTTTGGAGTATGCACAGCTTGTGCTGGGAGGAGAGATGGAGCACTATCTCTCGCTGGGATGCGACCACGGCAGGCTGGAAGATTAAGTCCCTATAAAGAACACGGTGCCCACCGACCTATGGTTTGCCATAAGCTGGTAGCATCGCTTCTTATCCATAAGCAACTCGCTCTTTTCGGCTAACGCTTTTTTGTAAATGTTTCCCTTGCAGAATCTCGCCAGATTCTCTATAATAAGAAAGAGCTTTATAAATCTTCTTTCAAATGTTGAATCTGCTCTTGGAGGTGAGTGAGCCCATGACCGGCAGCGGCGCAAATAACCGTGATGTTAAAAAAATCAACCGCATCCGAACGATTCGCAGCATTTTTTCCTGCGACCGAATCTCGCAGCCGGAGCTTGCGGCAAAAGTCAACAACAGCTGGCCGACCGTATTGCAGAATGTCAAAGAACTGATGGCGATGGGACTGGTGCAGGAGGTCGGCACCTTTGAATCCACCGGCGGGCGCAAGGCGAGAGCATTCGCTCCTGTACGGGATGCCAGACTTGCGGTCGGACTGGAGATTACCCAGAATCATGTCGGAGCAGTTCTGGTCGATCTGTCCGGTAACCTTCTCCGCTATGAGCGTAAAAAGCGTCTTTATGAGCGGTCGGACACCTATGCGGAAATGCTTGCCGGAATCGTGCAGGGGCTGATCGAAAAAGAGGGCTACCCGGTGGAAAAAATTCTGGGTGTCGGCATTTCGCTGCCCGGTATTCTGGACAAAGAGGGGCAGACATTGGTTTACTCTCATGCCTTGGGTCTGCGGAATGTTCCTACCGAAGAATTCAGCCGTTACATCCCGTTCTCCTGCCGGTTCATCAATGACGCGAACGCTGCCGGACTTGCTGAAGTGCGCGACCTCGAATCTCCCCGCAGCCTTGTCTACCTTTCTCTGAGCAACAGTGTCGGTGGTGCGATTCTGACCGGTGGAGCGCTCTATGGCGGCGACCATCTTCGTGCCGGAGAGTTCGGGCACAACACGCTCGTTCCCGATGGCCGCCCCTGCTACTGCGGAAAAAAGGGCTGTCTGGATGCCTATTGCTCTGCAAAAGTCCTCTCCCGACTGACTGACGGAAATCTTGCACTATTCTTTGATGGGTTGCGCTCTGGCGATGCAGCTTTGCAAACGGCATGGAATGAATACCTTTCTTACCTTGCTGTAGCAGTCAATAATCTGCGCATGACCTTCGACTGTGATGTAATTGTTGGCGGCTACGTTGGCGGATTTCTGGCAGAGTTTGGCGAACCGCTCCGGGAAATGCTGGTCGAGCGTAATACGTTTGAGCCGGACAGTTCCTACCTGAAGTTCAGCCGCTATAAGCTGGAAGCCTCTGCGCTGGGAGCCGCTCTGCTCCATATCGAAGCCTTCATTCAGAACCTATAAACCTTCCCATCGAGGACGGCACCTGCCGTCCTCGATTTTTTGCACAATTCCGCCGCTTTTTCCTTGTGCAGTTCTCCGAATCCGCGAAAAAGGGCTTGACTTTGGTTGTGCGGTGTGCTAATTTGTAGTCACATTCATAAACACTTTATAAAAGTTAATAAACAAATAAAAACGGAGGTCATCTTATGAAAGGCACAATGAAAGTTGCAGTCATGAACGGCATCGGCAAGATGGGCTACACCACCCGCCCGATCCCCACACCCAAAGAGGACGAAGTTCTGGTCAAGCTGGAATACGTTGGCATCTGCGGCAGCGATATGCACTACTATGAAACGGGTGCGATCGGCAATTATGTAGTCAAGCCGCCGTTCGTGCTGGGCCACGAGCCGGGCGGCACAGTCGTGGAAGTTGGCAGTGCTGTCAAGCATCTGAAAGTCGGCGACCGCGTTGCGCTGGAGCCGGGCAAGACCTGCGGTCACTGCAAGTTCTGCCGTGAGGGCAAATACAACCTCTGCCCGGATGTCGTGTTCTTCGCTACTCCGCCGGTAGACGGTGTTTTTCAGGAGTATGTGGCCCATGAAGCAAACCTCTGCTTCAAGCTGCCGGACAACGTAAGCACCATGGAAGGTGCGCTGATCGAGCCTCTGGCTGTTGGTTTCCACGCAGCCAATCAGGGCGGTGCTCATGCCGGTCAGACTGCGGTGGTCATGGGTGCAGGCTGCATTGGTCTGGTCTCCATGATGGCGCTGAAAGCCGAGGGTGTTTCCCGTGTTTACGTTGTGGATATCATGCAGAAGCGTCTGGATAAGGCTCTTGAACTGGGTGCAGACGGTGTGATCAACAGCCGCGAAAAGGATGCCGTCCAAACGATTCTCGACCTGACCGATGGTCTGGGCTGCGACCTCGTTATCGAGACTGCTGGTACAGAAATCACTACCCGCCAGGCCATTGAGATGGCGCAGAAGGGTGCAAACATCGTTCTGGTCGGTTACTCCAAATCCGGCGAGATGACCCTGCCTATGAGCCTTGCACTGGACAAGGAACTGACCTTCAAGACCGTGTTCCGTTATCGCCACATTTACCCCATGGCGATCGATGCCGTTGCTTCCGGCAAAATCAACCTGAAGGGCATTGTGACCAACATCTTTGACTTTGACGACATCCAGAATGCCATGGACAAGAGCATTTCGGACAAGGCCAACATCGTCAAAGCAGTGGTGAAGATTGCGGAGGCAACGAAGGTATGAGTTTTCCGCAGGTTCTGACCGGTGTGGCGCACATTGGCATCCCGACAAATGATCTCGACAAGACCATTGCATTTTACAAGAAGCTGGGGTTTGTTTCTGCGCTGGAAACGGTAAACAAAGCCGCCGGGGAGCGCGTTGCGTTTCTTCAGCTTGGCGATCTGATGATCGAAACCTATGAAAACCATCGTGCGGCGGAAAAGGCCGGAGCAATCGACCATATAGCTCTGGCAACGACCGATATCGAAGCCGCATTTGCTGCAGCAAAAGAGGCAGGGATGCACCTGCTGCATTCCAGCATCCAGTCACTGCCGTTCTGGGAAAACGGTGTGCGCTTTTTCATGGTCGAAGGCCCGAATAAAGAGAGAATAGAGTTCTGCCAGAAATTATAAGCATCGCGTCAAGAGGAGAAAGGAGCGCGCCGTATGAGTTACACAGCAGAGCCGAAACAGCAGGATACGAACATCAAAGTCCCTCTGATCAGTAAAATCGCTTACGGCATGGGCGATGTGGGCTGCAACTTCAGCTGGATGTTCGTTGGCAACTTCTTGATGATTTTTTACACCGATGTCTGCGGCATCAGCATGGCGGCAGTGTCCCTCCTGATGCTGGTCTCCCGCTTCTGGGATGCCATCAATGACCCCGTGATCGGTTCGCTGAGCGACCGCACCCGTTCCCGCTGGGGACGCTACCGTCCATGGCTGCTGTTCGGCGCACCGGCAACTGCTGTGGTGCTCGTGCTGACGTTCTGGGCGCACCCCGCATGGTCAGACAGTGCCAAGAGCCTGTATATGTACATTACTTACTGTGTACTGGTTCTGGGCTATACCTGCGTGAACATCCCTTATGGTACGCTCTGCGGCACCCTGACCCAGAACATCGAGGAGCGTGCGAAAATCAACACCTCCCGCTCCGTCTGTGCCATGATCGCCATCAATATCATCAACATCATCACCCTGCCTTTGATCTCTGCTTTTGGCGGTGATAATGCAGCACGGGGATATCTTCTGGTGACCGTCCTTTACGGCGGTATCTTCACCCTCTGTCACTGGTTCTGTTTCGCCAAAACCAAAGAGGTCGTCCAGCCCCCGGAGCGGGAAAAAGTCTCACTGAAAAAGCAGTTGGATGCAGCGCTTCAGAACAAGCCCTACCTGATTGCACTGGCGGGTCAGTTCCTGTTCGGTGTGACGCTGTATGGCCGCAATGCCGACCTGCTCTATTACTTCAAATATGTGGAAGGCAACGAGAATCTGTTTACCATCTACTCGATGATCCTGATCGTTCCCTCCATTCTGGGTGCTGCGGCATTCCCCTTCGTGTTTGAAAAGCTGGGCAACAAAGGGCACACCGCTTCCCTTTTCGCTGCCGGAACCGGCGTTTCCCTGATTGCGCTCTATTTCTTCAGTGCAGTTTCTTCTCCCATTCCGTTCTATACATTCGCTGCACTGTCCCAGTTCTTCTTCTGCGGATTCAATACCGCCATCTACGCCATCGTTCCCGACTGCGTGGAGTATGGCGAGTGGAAAACCGGTGTCCGCAACGATGGTTTCCAGTACGCATTCGTTTCACTGGGGAACAAGCTGGGCATGGCGATTGGCACCTCTGCGCTGGCTGGTGTGCTGAGTGCATTGAGTTTTGCCCCCAATCAGGTGCAGAATGCTGCCGTGCAGAATGCGATGCACTATGCATTCTCGCTGCTTCCCGGTGCGCTGTGGCTGGTAACAGCGATTGTCCTGTTCTTCTACCGAATCAGTAAGCGTTCGTATAACCAGATTATGTCCGAACTGAACGCTAAAAAAGCAGGTTGAGGTGATACCATGTTTGATGTTGTAGCTTTGGGAGAAAGCCTGATCGACTTTACCCCGAACGGAACCAATGCACAGGGCATCGAATTGTTTGCCCGGAATCCCGGCGGTGCACCCGCCAATGTCCTTGCCATGAATGCCCGTCTGGGCGGCAAAACAGCATTCATCGGAAAAGTCGGCAAAGACGGATTCGGCGATTTTCTCCGCCAGACCCTTGTGGAAAGCGGCATTGATGTGTCCGGTCTGGTGATCGACGAAAAGATTCCCACGACCCTTGCCTTCGTTCAGCTTGACAGCAAGGGAGACCGCTCCTTTACCTTTTACCGGAACCCCGGTGCCGATGTGATGCTGACTTCGGCAGAAGTCAACAGGAATCTGATCGACGATGCTGCCATCTTCCATTTCGGCTCTGTCTCTCTGACCGCCGACCCGAGCCGCACCGCCACGTTGGAAGCTGCGCGGTATGCACGGCAGCAGGGCAAGCTGGTCAGCTTTGACCCCAATTACCGTCCGCTTCTGTGGGAGCACCCGGCAGATGCCGTTGTCCAGATGCAGGAAGGTGTCAAGCTGGCGGATCTTCTGAAAGTTTCCGAGGAAGAAATGCAGCTTATCACAAACGAAAGCGACCTTGCCCGCGGCTCACAAGCCCTGCTCGAAGTGGGGCCATCTCTTGTGCTGGTATCGCTGGGTGCAAAGGGTGCTTATTACCGGAACGCTGTGGGAGCAGGGCATCTTCCCACCTATGATGTGCCTACCGTGGACACGACTGGTGCAGGCGACGCTTTCATGGGCGCAATTCACTACCAGCTGCGAGGAAAAGATGCTGAGGATTTGCGTACCCTCCCTGCATTTGAGCTTGAAGAAATCGTCCGCTTCGGCAATGCAGCGGGCAGTCTGACCACGACAAAGGGCGGCGCAATCCCTGCAATGCCCTCCATGGTGGAAATTCAGAACTGCATTGCCTCTATCCCACTGCTGTAAAAGAAAGGATACCCTATGACAAAATTACAGATCAGAATGCGGCAGGTCAATCAGGTCAAGGAATTTGTAGATTTGCTGTCCAAATATCCCTATGAGATGGACTTAGTCTCCGGGCGATATACCATTGATGCCAAATCCCTGCTTGGCATTTACAGTCTCGACCTGAGCAATCCGCTTACCCTTGTGATTTATTCCGATTCTTGCGAAGAACTGCTGGCACAGCTCCATGCGTTGCTCCCAGATTGCATCGTCTGATTTTCTACGCTTTTCTCCTTCTTCCATTTGCACCGTTCAATTCTGGTTCTCCTTCACCAGAATCGGGCGGTGTTTTGATTTGTATAAGTCCTACTATCACCGCATTCCCTTAATAAATTTTGCAAGCCCTTATTGATGTGCCTCATTGCCTTGTCAAGAGGGCTGGCACCGCCCAGCCCTCTCTCTTTTTGCCAAAGTTTTCATTGCTTTTTCTTGCACACTGCCGAAAGTGACGTATTCTCAAAACTTTTTGTTGACACGGCTCGATTTTTGTGGTAGTCTATTCCAACAATTGAATATAACATATTTTTACATATTCGTTCAGACCCTGCGGGGCTGAACATCTTGGCTTTCAGCCGTTACATAACCGACTAGCATGACCTTCCAGAAAAAGCGAAGGCAGGGCTGGTCTGTTTTGTGACGGCTTTTTTATTGCCGTTTTGCCCGTTGGACCTTGAAAACCGCATGACCGTCTGTATGAGATACCCGGCGATGACCCTGAGAAGGAGAGCCGGAAAACGCCGCCGGAAGGGGGTAGGAAATCCATGCAGAGAGAACGGCAATTCACCTCATGTGGTCAAAATGAGCACATGAGGTGAAACGGACGTTTATCTACTCGTTGCGGCAGGAGAAATCAATGTAGACAAATTGTCCACATTGATTTGCCGTAACCCAAAGGACGTTTATCCACCTGTTGCAGCAGAGAAAATCCATGTGGCCAAATTGACCACATGGATAAGCCGCAGCACCGAAGAAAGGATGTGTGCCTATGGGAAACAACTTTACCCCTGCATGGATCAAGAAAGGCTTCTTCAACGAATCCCTGTTTTGTGACGATTTTCTCAGCACCCACCAGCTCCTCTATGTGAATGGCGCATTTTTCACCCCGGACGGCAGGGTCACAGACACCATGAACCTGCGCTGTGAAATTTTCGATATGCTGCGAGACCATATCGGCGCAAATATCGCCAAACGGGTCAGCAATGTCGTGGACGTACTGAAGCTGGCGGCACAGGTGGAGGACTTCCCGCCCGTCACTGACCGTATTGCACTGGCAAACGGCACCCTGTATCTGGACGGCACCTTTCAGGAGGGCAAGCCGGAGATCGTCCGCAACCGGCTCCCGGTCAGGTATGACCCGAAAGCCCCACAGCCTGTCCATTGGCTGCGGTTCCTGTCCGACCTGCTCTACCCGGAGGACATTCCCACGGTGCAGGAGTTCATCGGGTACTGCCTGATCCCCAGCAACAAGGGCCAGCGCATGATGGTCATCAAGGGCAACGGCGGCGAGGGCAAGTCGCAGATCGGTGTGGTGCTGTCCCGGCTGTTCGGCTGCAACATGAAGGATGGCAGCATCGGCAAGATCTCGGAGAACCGCTTTGCCCGTGCTGACCTCGAACACACCCTGCTCTGCGTGGACGATGATATGCGGATGGAAGCCCTGCGTCAGACCAACTATGTCAAGTCCATCGTGACCGCACAGGGGCAGATGGACTTGGAGCGCAAAGGCAAGCAGAGTTATCAGGGCTGGATGTACGCCCGCCTGCTGGCGTTCAGCAATGGCGATTTGCAGGCATTGTATGACCGCTCGGACGGTTTCTATCGTCGTCAGCTCATCTTGACCACCAAGGATAAGCCCCTGTCTCGTGTGGATGACCCGGACATTGCCGAGAAGATGGCGGCAGAGGTCGAGGGCATCCTGCTGTGGGCATTTGAGGGCTTACAGCGGCTGGTGAAAAATGGCTTCCAGTTCACCGAGAGCGACCGTGCCAAGCGAAACCGGGAACTGGTGAAGCGGGACAACAACAATGTGTTCGATTTCCTCGAGTCCGAGGGCTACATCCGCCTGAAGGCGGATGCCTGCACCAGCTCGAAAGAGCTGTATGAGGTCTACAAAATGTGGTGCGAGGAGAACAGCCTGAACGCCATCAAGTCCCGTGGATTCAGCGATGCGCTGATTGCCAACCAGCGCAGGTACAATCTGGAACACACCAACAACATCATCAATTCTTCCGGGCGGCGTGTCCGGGGCTTTGTGGGCATCGAAGCCCTTGTGCAGCCTGACCTCACCCCCAATGGCTGGCGGGCATGACCCGCTTTTGATCCCCCCTATATGGTGCGTTTTCGATCTTTCGCTGCGTACGTGCGTACAGAGAAAGCCGCCTGCTGCGTACGCACGTACGCAGCAAAACGCCAAAGTTCTCCTTTATAGGGGGGTGTTGGCAAAGTGTCAAGTTGACAGTTTGCCAAAATCAGAGGGTCAAAATGACCCTCTGAAAAACCGGACGAGCTGTCCTTCAGGGCGGCTTGCCCGGAGCAAGAGTGCAGAGAGCGCAGCTCTTTGCCCCAGTGATATGATGCTGTGCGTCATATCCTACTGGGTATTATCTGGCGCAAAACGGCGGCAGATCCAGCAGCTCCGCTGCTGCGTTCTCCCACGCCAAGCTGTTGAAACGGAGGGATGTCTATCTGAAACTGACACGACACAACGGACGAGCCGGAGCACACGGCACTTATAACCCCAAGCACAATGACCGCAGTTTCAACCTTGCCAACAGTGAGCACATCGACCCTGAACGAGCCAAGGGCAACATCTACTGGGACTGCTTTCACGGCTTCCGCTCGGCTCTCGCTCCACCCGACCCAGATGATCTGGCGGCGACCTTCTCGGATGTGGAACGGCAATTCTATGAGAGCCGCTATTCCAACTTTGTGGAAAGCCAGAACGAGCGCAACGCCAAGATCCGGCACACGGAACGCAACCGCTCCATTCCCGACCTGCTGTCCAGCCGCAAGACCTGCCCGGAAGAGACCATCTACCAACTTGGAACGCTGGATGAACACGCTTCGGGCGAAGTTCTGCTGGCGGTCGTGACGGAGTTTATTGAAGAGTTCAAAGCCAAGTATGGCGACCATGTTCATGTGCTGGACTGGGCGTTGCATCTGGATGAAAGTACACCGCATATCCACGAACGTCATGTGTTCGACTGCGAGAACAAACACGGAGAGGTCGCACCCCAGCAGGAAAAGGCATTGGAAGTGTTGGGCTTCAACCTGCCCGACCCGGACAAGCCCCTCAGCCGCCGCAACAACCGCAAAATCACCTTTGATGCCGCCTGCCGGAAGATGCTGTTCGAGATTGCAAAACGGCATGGTCTGGAATTGGAGGAAGAAGCGGAGTATGGCAACCGCAAATATTTGGAAAAGCAGGATTTCATCCTTGCCAAGCAAAAGAAGCAGCTTGCCGCCCAGCAGAACAAGCTGGACGAGTTGACCCTGAAAGTTTCGGACATGGAGACCCTGCTGGAGGATGTTTCGGCTGCAGCCTACGACAAGGCGGTGGAGGTAGTGACGGACGTAGTGCGCACCGAGACTCGCAAGGAAGATATGCGGATGATCGAGGACACGAAGAAGTGGGTGCTGTCCCCGGAACGTAAGGCTCCGCAGACCACGAGAGAATACGCCGCCCATCGGTTGGACACCGTGCTGGACAAGTTTCTCAAGACCATGCAGACCACCACCGCACGTCTGCAGGAGAAGCTCCTGAAGCCGGAAGTCCGTCAGAAAGGTAAGGAGCAGGTCAAGGAGAAAGCACGAGATTCCGTTCTGCAACTGCTGAACCGCTTACAGGCAGAACAGGGGCAAAACAAACCAACGGCGCAACCCCGCAAACAGGAGGGGCACTCGGAAATCTGAACTCATCGGGAACGTTTGGGGCAGAAAGCTGGCACTTTCTGCCCCGGCACCCGGTTACAAGGAAACGGAGGTCTGCCTATGAATATGAATCGGCCTGACATGACCGAAGATGTGAAATCTAAAGATTATACGAATAAGTCCTTGCAAAAGGACTCGAACCCGGTTACAATGAAAGCGTCCAAATCCCCTGCCACAGAATCTTCTGACCAGACCAAAGCAGCCAAGCACGAACCTCTTGTTTACCGGGTGGAGGAAATCGCCCAGCTTTTGGCGATTTCTCCCCGTGCGGCGTACAACCTGTGCAACACCACGAAGGATTTCCGGGTGCTGCGCATCGGCACCAGCATCCGGGTGAACAAGCAGAGTTTCGACAGCTGGTTTGCGGCGGTCTGAGGGAGGTAATCTATGGCATCTATCATGAAGCGCGGAGATTCCTACTCCGTCCGTTATAAGTACAAAGACCATTCCGGCAAACCCTGCGAGGGATGGGAGAGTTTCAAGACCAGGAAGGAGGCGCAGGAGCGGAAGATCACGGTCGAGAAAGAATTGCTGGACGGCACATTCCTTGTCCCCGACACCATGACGGTGGAGGAGATGCTGTACAAATGGATCCCGATCCAGTCCACCAAACACAAATGGTCTCCCAAGACCTACACCCAATCTGTGGCGATGGTGCAGAATCTTATCGTGCCGTATATCGGGAAACGGAAGGTGCAGGAACTGCGAACCTACGACATCGAGAAGTTCTATGCTACCCTTGCCAAGACTCCCTGCGGGCAGTACGTCCACGGCGTAAAGCAGCCCCTGACCGAAAAGCAGAAGAAGCGGTTGCTGTCCAGCACCTCTATTCACGAAGTCCACACCCTGCTGAAAACCGCCTTTTCCTATGCGGTGGAATGGGACTTGATCCACAAGATTCCCCTGCCCCGTGATGCCCCCAAGGTCAATATCGAGGAACGCACCATCTGGGACGAGAAAACCATGCTGGCAGCCTTGCAGACCATCGAGAACCCCGCCCTGCATCTGGCGGTGCACATGAGCATGATCCTTTCGCTCCGTGAGGGCGAAATTCTCGGCTTGCAGCCGAGTGATCTGGACTTTGATGCCGCCGATGGGCGTGGCACCATCTCGGTCAGCAAGACCATGCAGCGAGCCAACAAGGACGCTCTGGAAAAGCTCGACCCCAATCAGGTGTATCACACCTTCCCGGACAGGCGTGAGGGAAGCAAATCCTCTCTCATCCTGAAAAAGCCTAAGACCAAGAAGTCCAACCGCGTCCTGTATATGACGAAGCCCTTGAAGGAAGAACTTCTGGCATGGTTGGAAAAGCTGAAGCAGGACGAGCAGAACGCCCCGGAAAAGTACAGCAACTGCGGGCAACTGTTCCGGCTCCCGGACGGCCTGCCCATCGCGCCGGAGTTGCTGACAAAATGGTACCGCCTGTGGAGAGCCGAGCATCCAGAGTTTGAACAGATCGTGTTCCACGGTCTGCGGCACTCCAGTGCCACCTACCAGCTTTTGCAGTCTGACGGTGACTTCAAGTCGGTGCAGGGCAACACAGGTCATGCAACGGCATCTGTCCTGATGGACACCTATGCCCACACGCAGGACAAGCCCCGGTTGGAGCTGACCGAGAAGATCGAAGCGAACTTCTATTCCCAAGACCTGACCCCGGCAGCACCTCAGCCCCGGCAAAACGAAAAGCCGGCGGCAACAAAAATCTCCGGTAAGGAGATCCTTGAAGCCATCCGGCTGATGGACGCAGACGAACGCAGAGAATTGACGAGAGCCTTGTTCGCCTAAAATTTCTTCTTTTTATGCAAAGGAAAGCAGGCTGTGCAAACCTTGCGCAGAAAAGCCCCCGATTCGGGCAAATGTGCAAACGGTGTGCAGAAAGTGTGCAGCCGCTTTCCTACATAAAGAAAGAACGCCAAATCTTGCGATTTGACGTTCAATATCTGGTGCACCTCCAGGGACTCGAACCCTGGGCCCA
>NZ_QVGS01000018.1:0-24746 GCF_003603005.1 Faecalibacterium sp. AF27-11BH | reverse complement strand
CAGATACAAGTGCCTGCCAGTAGCGTTCCGGCTGGTGCCGAGTTCGGGATATACGTTAGCGGTGATAGTATGGAGCCACGTTATCATAACGGACAGATTGTATGGGTGAAGCGCTGCGAAGAACTTGAATGCGGGGATATCGGGATATTCGTATATGATGACTGTGGATATCTGAAAAAATACGATGAACATACCCCAGACAAATCCCAAGCAGAGTTCCTTACCGACAGCTATGGCGTGGTGCATAACCAACCGGTTTTGGTTTCTCTTAACACCAAATATTCGCCGATCCTTATATCTCCAGAGCAAAGATTTGAGATCGTTGGAAAAGTTTTGAACTAAAAAGATGGGAGGGATTTTCGTGGATACGATCAAGCGTGTTCAGGATTTAATGCAAGAGCGTGATATGAATCTATGTGTGTTGACAAAAAAATGCGGGATATCGTATTCCACGATCCAAAGCACTGCCCGTCGGGGAGGCCAGCTGAGCGTAGAGACGATTGAAAGAATTTGTCAGGGTTTGGGAATTACATTAAAAGACTTCTTCGATTCCTCCTACCTGTAAATATAGGGGCAGCAAAAAAGCCGTTCGCCACGCTGGAAAATCTGCGTGGTGAACGGCTTTAATACTGCTTCTATTTATCCTTTGGTAATCTCCAGATAAACACTAATCTCCATGATTGTTACCATTGAAGGAATACATTTGCGACGATCTTCGGGCATACCGAATAAGATTTGCCTTGGCAGTTGAAAACAGCTCAGGTTACCTATTGCAATTCTGACTATTTGGAATATACTTGTAAGTATCAAATTATTTCACTGTATGAGGACATCCGCACCAAACTTATCCAGTCCGGTGTAATGAAATGCAGAGAATAAAAGACAAAATTGGTATGTTCCACGAAATTTAGGGAGAAAACTGAGCAAGTAGGAAGGCGGAATATATATGAAACAAGATACTTTAGAGGGCAAAGCAAAAACAAAAAATGGGGTAAAACGGCTGTGTTTTTCCATAATCTGCATTCTTCTGGAAGTGATTTTTATTATTACTATCGTAACACGCTTGAATGAATATGCAGAAGTCATAAATTTATTTACAAGGATTTTGAGTGGGATCTTGGTTTTGGGATTGTACGCATCAAATAAGACATCCTCTATGAAAATGCCTTGGGTCATCTTAATTCTAATTTTCCCAATTATGGGTGTAGGCCTGTATTTGTTGATTGGTTTGAATGGTGGCACACATAAAATGCGTGAGCGGTATGCAGAAATTGATAGCAAATTGTTACCAATGCTTCCGGACAGTCAGGAGTGTTTGAGCAGAATAAAAGAAACAATTCCGAAAGCAGGAAATATAGCAAGTTACATACAAAGAAATTCGCAGTATCCAATCTATCAGAATACGGATATTGTGTATTTTGATGAAGCAGTGAAAGGATTAGAGGCACAGCTTAAGGATTTGGAGAAAGCACAAAAGTTTATCTTTATGGAATATCATGCGATAGAAGACGCTGAAGCATGGCATAAGATTCAAGATGTTCTGGAAGAGCGAGTAAAAGCAGGTGTGGAAGTTAGAGTATTCTACGATGACATGGGTTCTATAGGCTTTATTAACACAGATTTTGTGAAAAAAATGGAGACAATAGGAATTCATTGCCGTGTATTCAATCCGTTTATGCCAGGTTTAAATCTGTTTTTGAACAATCGTGATCATAGAAAAATAACAGTTATTGATGGAAAAGTCGGATTTACAGGTGGATATAATCTAGCAAACGAATATTTTAATTACACACACCCGTATGGACAGTGGAAAGATACAGGTATTCGTTTAGAAGGAGATGCTGTTCAGTCGCTTACAGTGACATTTTTAGAAATGTGGAATGCTGTTAGTGAAAAAGCTACGAATGATACTGATTTTAGTAAATACATTATTCATTACGATTATAAAGCACAGCAAACAGGTTTTGTTCAGCCTTATGCAGACAGTCCTATGGATAATGAGCAGGTCGGAGAAGAAGTTTATATCAGTATGATAAATAAGGCTGAAAAATATTGTTGGTTTATGACTCCATATCTAATCATAACAGATGAAATGACGCATGCGTTATGTCTGGCTGCTAAGCGAGGGGTAGACGTAAGAATTATCACACCAGGAATTCCTGATAAAAAATTCATTTATAATATAACTCGCTCTTTTTATCATGGATTAGTTAAACATGGTGTTCGTGTTTATGAGTGGACTCCTGGTTTCTGTCATGCAAAAATGAGTGTGGCAGATGACTGTATGGCAACTTGTGGAACAATTAATCTGGATTATCGAAGTTTATATCACCATTTTGAAAACGGCTGTTTTATGGCAGATTGCCAGGCAGTTGTGGAAATAAAAAATGATCTGATAAGAACGATGGGAGAATGTCGTGATGTGACAGACCAATATCAAACCGGACGAAGTGCATATTTGCGACTGGGACAATTATTTATGAGATTATTTGCTGGATTGCTATAAGAATCTGATGAAACGACCTTTCAAAAAACAGTTGATTTAGAAGTTAACTGTTTTTGAAAGGCCGTTTTTGCTATATCTAACAGTCTGTTGTACAAAGAAGATTTTGCATGGATGAAAAAAACAAACCTTGTTGAGGTTAAATTGAGGCTGACTTTGTATTGTATAGACATAAGATGAAAAAAGTCAGGTGATGTGCGATGGGAAAACGTAAGATATTTAAAATTGTTTTTGTTATACTGTCAATTTTTTTATGTGTGGTTTTTTATGAATTGCTCGGAATCTGCGTTGCATATAAAAAGCAGCCGGAAGTGTCCAATACAACCAAAAAAGAAACAAAAAATGGGTCATGGAACGAATGCAGTGAAAATACAGAACGGGCAGTAATCATAGAAAAGAATCCAGAAGCGCTTTTACAAAGAGTGCGTTTGATCAAGAATGCAAAAAAGGAAATTATTCTTTCTACTTTTGCATTTCAATCCGATGAAAGTGGAAAATTGATCTTAGGAGCACTGCATGATGCGGCAGACAGAGGTGTACATATTCGTCTGTTAGTAGATGGAATGGAGAGCTGGATTGATATGGAAGGAAATCCGTATTTCTATGGATTATCTTCCCATGAGAATGTTGAAATTAAACTGTATAATAAGGCCAATCCGTTGAAACCGTGGAAAATGATGGGTAGAATGCATGATAAATATTTGATTGCAGATGGAAAGAGATATATTCTTGGGGGAAGAAATACATACAATTATTTCCTGGGTGATTTTCCGGGACATAAGAACTATGACAGAGACGTGTTAGTGGTTTGCGATGAACCTGAGAAAGAAAATTCAGTTAACCAGTTGTTAGAGTATTTTGAAACGATATGGGAACAAGAAGACAGTGATTATTTTCATGACAATAAAAAACTGGCAAATAGAAAATCTGTAAAGAACGCAGTTTTAGAGCTGCAGAACGGCTATCAGAAATATTTTGAAGAGAATAAGGAAAGAATCTGCGATACCGATTACACGGACGAAACTTTTGAGACAGAAAAGATTGCATTAGTGTCAAATCCTATTCACACAGGTTCCAAAGAACCAGTAGTGTGGTATCAGTTGGGAGAATTGATGAAAAATGAAAAAAATCGTGTGAAGATCCACACGCCATATATTATCTGTAATGATATGATGTATAATACATGGGAGGAGATTGCAGAGAACGTTTCAGATTTTTCTATCATGACAAATTCAGTTGCGAATAATGGGAATCCATTTGGGGCTGCCGATTATGCGAAAAACAGAAATAGAATCTTAAGTACAGGAATTAATATCTGGGAATATGAAGGCGGTTATTCATACCACGGAAAAAGTATTCTGATTGACGATGATCTGTCTGTAATCGGTTCCTTTAATATGGACATGAGAAGTGCATATCTGGATACGGAACTGATGCTTGTAATTCGCAGTAAAGATATTAATAAACAGTTGGAAGAGGGCATGATGGACTATGAAAGAGTGTCCCGCCAGGTATTGGAAGATGGAACCTATCGTGATCCATATCATGTAGAGCCAATCGAATTAACAAAGAAACGTCAGAGAAAAATATTTTTGGTACAGCATCTGCTTGGATGGGCAAGGTATCTGTTTTAATAAGGAGGAAGGAAAACGTGTTTCAAATATTGATTGTAGAAGATGATAAAGAATTAAGCCAGCTATTCCAAAAAGTGCTTGAGAAGAATGGATATCAAGTCAAAAGTGCATCGGATGGAGCACAGGCATTAGAAGTATTGGTTAAGGAATATATTGATCTGATCATTTCTGATATTATGATGCCGGTTATGGATGGTTATGAACTGGTGTCGGAACTCCGTTCAGCAGGATATCAGATACCTGTACTTATGATCACTGCGAAAGGTTCCTTTGATGATATGCGCCAGGGATTTCTTTCGGGAAGTGACGATTATATGGTAAAACCGGTAAATGTGAATGAAATGGTTTTAAGAGTCGGAGCACTGCTTCGCCGTGCACAGATACTGAATGAACACAAAATTGTGATCGGTTCAACAGAGTTTGATTATGATGCAATGACGGTTACAACTGATAAGGAAAGTCTTGTTTTGCCTAAAAAAGAATTCCTGCTTTTATATAAGCTTGCAGCTTCGCCAGGCAGAATATTTACAAAACAACAGTTGATGGATGAAGTATGGGGATACGAGACGGAGGCAGACCCACATACGATAGAGGTACATATAGGAAGAATCAGGGAGCGTTTGAAAGATAACCCTGATTTTGAAATCGTAACAATGCGTGGAATTGGATACAAGGTGGTGAAAAAATAATGGAACAAAAGAAAGAAAAAGGATTGCGGATCCGATCCTGTCTGACTGGTGCAATCTGGCTGGCACTTGTATTTTCAACAGTCATATCTGCGTTATTATTTGCTTTTTTGAATCATTTTTTTAATCTGCCGGGCAGCATACCTGTGCTTGGCTGGCTTTTGATTTTCAATACATTGATTGCAGGGCTGATCACTTCCTTTATTAATGCAAAGTTACTGGAACCAATTACAAGACTTAGTAAAGCAATGAAGGAAGTTTCTCGGGGAGATTTTGAACAGCATTTGGAAACGAACAGCCGTATAGCAGAAGTTGGAGAATCTTATCAAAGTTTTAACGTTATGACAAAAGAACTTCGTGCAACAGAGGTGCTGCAGATGGATTTTGTATCTGATGTTTCTCATGAGTTTAAGACCCCGATTAATGCCATTGAAGGATATACAATGCTGCTTCAGGGAGAAGAACTGTCTCCGGATCAAGAGGAATATGTAGAAAAAATCTTATTTAACACCCAAAGACTTTCCGGATTGGTTGGTAATATTTTGCTGTTATCCAAGTTAGAGAATCAGAATATACCAATGAAAAAAACAGAATATCGTCTGGATGAACAGATCCGCCAGGCAGTTCTTTCATTGGAAACAAAATGGACAGAAAAAGAAATTGGTTTTCAGGTAGAATTGGAGGAAGTTAAATATACTGCGAATGAAGGACTTTTTATGCATATCTGGATAAATCTTTTAGATAATGCGATTAAGTTCAGCCCTTCAAAGGGGACAATTACGATGTTTCTGAAACAAGAACAGGATTCTGTTAAGTTCATTCTGGAAGATGAAGGACCAGGAATAGAGGATGATGTAAAATCCAGAATATTTGACAAGTTCTATCAGGTAGATGGATCTCATAAAGCAGAAGGAAATGGCCTAGGTCTTGCACTTGTAAAACGGATTGTAGATAGTGCCGGAGGAATAATCAAAGCAGAAAACCGTGAATATGGTGGATGCAGATTTGTTATAGAGCTGCCAAAGCAGAAAGATGAGATTATCTAGTTTTAAGATAAATTAGAATATGGGAGGATTTATATGACATTTTATCAGGAGTTGCAGTTAAATCAGGCAGGTTCTAAAAACCTGTTGAAAAAGAGTGAAACACTAAAAGAAAAACTATATCATATGTGGGTATATCTGGTGAAGATAGCTGCTACAATGGCATTTTGTTTTTTCTTTGTTAGTATTTTCAGCATCCTATTTGGAAATGAGAACAGCATTGTAGGTGTAGTAGTCTTATTATGTCTCATGGTGTTTAGGAATGCGGATCTGGGGATCCACACCGGACAATCTACGATGCTTTTGGCTTTGTTCTTTGTAATTATGACTGTATGTCCGCATTTAGCAAATCAGTTTTCACCGGTATTGGGAATGCTGTTAAATATTGCGGCACTGGCTGTGTTGATTCTGTTCGGATGCCATAATCCATCCATGTTTAATCAATCTACATTGGTTCTTGGGTATCTGCTGCTATATGGTTATGATGTTACGGGAAAAAGCTATCAGATGCGATTAGTCGGAATGGCTTTAGGTGCAGCACTTACCTGCTTCGTATTTTATCGAAATCATAAAAACAGAACTTATAAAAGAAATCTGAAAGATCTGATACAAGAATTTGATATCACTTCTTCCAGAACAAAATGGCAGATATGTCAGATTTTATGCGTACCGATTGTCCTTTGCATTGCAGAACTTTGTAATATGCCACGTGCAATGTGGGCTGGTATTGCGGCCATGTCCGTGATTTTGCCGTCTATGGAAGATATGCACTACAGAGTCCGTAAAAGGATTGTCGGAAATATTGCAGGTGTTATATGTTTTACAGTATTATATTTTCTGCTTCCTTCGTCAATCTATGCATATATAGGAATTCTTGGTGGAATCGGTGTAGGATTTTCAGCACAATATGGCTGGCAGGCAGTATTTAACACATTTGGTGCTTTAGCCATTGCTGCAGAGACATACGGACTACAAGGAGCGGTTAGTCTAAGAGTGAGTCAAAATGTTTTTGGTGTTGTGTTTGCTTTAGCATTTTGTGTTATATTTTATTGGTTTATGCCTAAAAAAAAGGAAAGTGAGGTGACCGTACATGCAGAGTGAAGTGAATCAGGAAGAAAATTTGAATACCACTGATTTTGACGAGCACTTCGCTAAAATTTCGTCCTATATTGTAGACACATTGCACGGCGTTCCACTTGAGATGACCGAGGATGAAAAAGAACAATTTCGCATACAGGTTATTTCAAATCAGTATGCAGAACGGTTGCTAAGTGAAGCCGAAAAGACAGAAACGTATAGAGGTTTATCAAAAATTGATATTCTCCATACAGTTTCTATCCCTCAACTGGCTAGAACAATCCCACTTAAAGGTTTGAATCTCAGTTTAGAAAAATACAGAATGCCGGATGGTGTAATAATAGAGGTTGAGAGTTCGTCACATTATTTGGGGTCATTTAGTGAGAAAAATGATTCTTCCACAAATTGGATAGAAAAGATCATGGAGGGTGTCGGTATTCACTAGATGGATTCTCAAGAAGCATATGCACGAAAGTTCTGCACGCGATAAGTATCTTGCCATTATGAAGCCCTACCTTTTGATGTGGCACAGTAGCAGTTGAAAACAGCTCAGGTTACCTATTGCAATTCTGACTATTTGGAATATACTTGTAAGTATCAAATTATTTCACTGTATGGGAGGAAATTATTATGGCAAGACCCAAGGGAAGCAAGAATAAGACCCGTATTGTAAATGCCAACGTTGATTATGCAGCCGTCGTTGCAGAAAAGACCGCCGAAAAGGAAAAAATCGAATCTGAGGTTGCTGCGCTGACTGCAAATCTCGATGATCTGAAGACGCAGCTGAAAGCCAAGAAAGCAGAATTGAAAGCCGCCACCAAGGAACTTACTAAAGCCGAAAACAAAAAAGCTGCCGCCGAAGCAAAGGCAATGGAAGAAGCAAAGAAAGGCGAAGCAGAAGATGTGCTGAAGAAGCTGCTGGCCAGCGGTATGACGGCTGAGGAAATCCTTGCAAAACTCCAGTAATGCAATATGATGAACTGGACAAGCTGCTGAAGTAAAGGAAGGGGCTGTTGCACACGGATAAAAGCCGGTGCAACAGCCTCTTTTTCATTCATGCTGCAATTTTTTCAGCGTTTCAAACGTATCTAAATTAAAGTGGCATATCATATTCCTTTTCACACATACTTGCCATTTTCAGACAGGAGGTTGCTTTTATGAAAATATCTGCCGACTATCGTATGCTCGCTCTCGATGCTCTGCGCGGAAAATGGAAAACTGCTGTTCTGACAGGTATTGCCGCCAGTGCGCTCGGTGCTACCATTGTGAGCAGTTCCAACAGTGTCGTTTCCAATTCCAATCAGGCAAAGGACATTCATTTTAACCTGTTCGCCCAGCCAAACGGCGGTCGGCTGCTTGCTGTTTTGCTTGTCGGCATTGGTCTGTGGGCAATCCTCCAACTGATCGTGGGCGGTGCAGTTCAACTGGGATATGCTCATTTTAATCTGAACCTTGTAGATGGAAATGATGCTGCCATCTCGGACTTGTTCTCTCAGAAAGATCGTCTGTGGGATGGCTTCTGCATGAAATTCCTGCAGGGTCTGTACATCGCCCTCTGGTCGCTGCTGTTGGTGATTCCGGGAATCGTGAAAACATACAGCTATGCGATGACACCTTACATCATGTCCGAACATCCTTCGTTGACTGCAAATGAAGCGATCACAGAATCCCGGCGGATTATGGACGGCAACAAATGGCGGCTGTTCTGTCTGGATTTCAGCTTCATTGGCTGGGAGCTGCTCTGTTCGTTGCCACTGTATGCCGGGGGTTTTCTGGTTCTCAAATATTTCACCGGTTCAGAGGCTATGGCGATTTCTCTTTTTCTTCTGCTGACAATTCCATTGAGCATTGGCTTCTTTTTTGTACGCCCCTATGAGGAAGCTGCATGGGCCACTTTCTACCGCGATATTATCGCAGCACCTACCGAACCGGATGAAGCATACTGACTTTTATACTATTTCGCAGATGTGACCGGATTTTCGAGGTGATCTGCGTATGGATAAGAAACCTGACCGTTCCGAAATAATTGCAATGACCCTCTTATTTGCTTTAACGCTGGTGCTTACGGTATTAAAAGTGACGAGAACGGTTTCACTGACTTGGTTGTGGGTGCTGGGTCCGCTTTGGCTTGGCACATATTGGTACCGTGATTAGGGCTGCTTACGCTGGGAGATTTCTCCCAGCGTTTTTTATTCCTCGGAGATGCCGAGATATTGGTCGATCTCCATGATACCCTCCCCACTGACCTCCACCAGATCTTCAAAGGGCACTACGGTGTCGCCCACCTGCAAGGTGCGGAACACCGGGTCGATGCGGTCTGCCTTGCCAGTCAGGGTGACGTAGTTGCCCACTGCGGGAATCTCCGGGTGGGCGGTATCCTCCTTGAAGTACCGCACCGTGATGGTCATGCCCTTGGTGACCTGCATCAGCCGATCGGACAGAGCCGACATTTCTTCCTCGGTCAAAATGCGCTTGGTCACCCGCTCGGTGCGCTGCTTTTCTGCGGCAAGCTGCTCATCATAATACTGCTTCTATTTATCCTTTGGCAATCTCCAGATAAACGCTAAAATGGAGCATCTACTGCACATCCTAACTTAATATGCACTGAATAAAAGAAAAAGCCTTATATTTCAATCCATAGAGGCCAATCTGTGGTATAATTGGAGCAAGAGAACTGGAAAAAATCCAGCAAAAACCTTGTACCTGGAGGGCAGCTATGTATCGTTACAGCAATGGCCAGATCAGCTTGGCGGATTAATCGAGTATCTAATGCAGCAGGAGACCATCCTCCGGAAATGTGAGGCAGTGCTGGATCTACCGTCCGTGTATGAGAAAATGGTGCAGTTGTGCAGCAAAGAAGATAGTCGTCCGCCCCTCGCCCCAGCGTTCATCGTAAAGTACCTGCTGGTGAGTTTCCTGTACAGCAAACCATCGAACCGGCAGATCGGGCAGCGCACCCCTTCACCTCAAAGCTAACGAAGCTAATGAACTGCACGCTGCCACCAGCCTTCAGTACCTCCATCACAACTGCGACGTGGACGTTCAGTGCCGCCTCCCTGTCCTTTCTTCGTCAGGCCAGGCTTTTTTCGCAATAGTGGCGACGAATTCGTTCTTGCTGTTTTTCGTTTGAAAAGAGCCTTATGACCTGGGCGCTCTCCGGTCGTGGGTGGCGTAGTAGGCTCGCTTATTTTCGTACATGCAATAGTCGGCCTTGTCCAGCAGCGTTTGCATGATGCAGTCTTCATAATCGGCGGAGATCGCCCAACCGTAGGCGTAGCTGAGAGGAAGCTGATTGCCGTCACGGTTTGCAGCGTCGACTTCCCTGCGCGGACTGTCCAGTATGCCCTCCACCTCCTGCCGGTCCGTATGGTAAATGACCGCCATAAATTCGTCGCCGCCGTATCTGCCCACGAAATGCTTTTCCGGGATCACCCGGCGTAAAAGCCGGGCAAAGCTCAGGATCAGTTGGTCACCAGCCGAATGACCCCTCGTATCGTTGACGGTTTTCAGATTGTTCAGGTCAAATATGACGCAGGCCGTAGGCTCCCGGAGAATTTCCCTGTTGTTGAGAAGCTCCTCGCAGGAGCCTTTGTTGGGCAGGCCGGTATGGATGTCGATGTATGCCTTCTGCTCCAGCAGTTGGTTTTTCCGGGCCATTTTCAGTGCCATGGCGGTCTGGAGCATGATCAGGATCACCAGGCACAGCATATCCAGTGCCGAGAGGATCTCAATAGTGCGGATCTTCATGGCGATCTTTTCTGAATAGTGTTCCGCGGCAGACACCGTTTCGTCCGCCATTTCAAAATAGGTCTCGCTCATGGCAACGATTTGGGTGTTCTCATATCCACGCTGTCTGGCCGCCGCGACCTCCGCCTTGAGCCGCTCCCAGTAGGCACGCTGGCTGTCCAGCCTTTCCTGATAGGCCGCGTCCTTGAGCTTTACCAATTCGTAGTGCCCTTCTCCGGATGTCAGATCGCTTAAGATATCGTCTAAATACGCGATCAACTCATCGTTTCGGGTGCCTGTGATCTCCAGCTTTACCGCCCGCTGCGTGTCTCCGCGCACCAGCCCGGCATAATTGATGACGCGGGCCGTGCCCTTCAGGTTGCCGATCTCGACCATCATCAGAGCGACAAGGATCACCAAAATCAGCACAAGGCAGCTTTGCAGGATGCTGATGAGATTTTTGCGATCTTTTTTTACATTTCCTTTTATCATAACGACCTCGATCACGGAACGACCATGATATTCTTTATTGCGAATCAGTCTTGATGAATACTTTACTCTGTAACGCACATCATGTCAATAACAATGGAAATTTTTCTACTA
Organism: Faecalibacterium sp. AF27-11BH; assembly: GCF_003603005.1. Lineage (NCBI taxonomy): Bacteria > Bacillati > Bacillota > Clostridia > Eubacteriales > Oscillospiraceae > Faecalibacterium > Faecalibacterium sp. AF27-11BH. The sequence continues at coordinate 13,474 of NZ_QVGS01000018.1, read as the reverse complement.
TCTCCCAAGAATGATCGGCATGAATAAAATGAAAAGCACGCACTTTATTGCTTGTTTCGGTTGGATGGCTTAGGCTTGTCAGGGATCGCCTCATCCGCCTTGGATGGGCGACCCCTGCGAGCCCCAACCAATTTCTCCGCTTTCTGGTTTTCAGGCATAGTCTTTTCTGCTTTCGGCGGACTGCCACGGCAGAGCTTTTTCGGCTTCTATAATTGTAAGGAACATGGCTTTTCGCTGAATGGAAAGCGAAGTTGACCCGGGCTGGGGCGGTCTGTATGAAAGCAATATTTTTTTTGAAATAATCTTGACAAAATTTATCAAGATTGATATGATAGTATTAACAAGCAAGCGAAAAGAGGATGTGGAGCATGATCATCACCAAAGAGACGGACTACGCGCTGCGCATTTTGCGGGTGCTGATGGACGGGGAGAAGCATTCGGTGGCCGAGATGTCGGAAACGGAATTGATCCCCAATCAGTTTGCCTACCAGATTCTGCGCAAGCTCTCCGCCGGCAATTTGGTGCGGGTGAGCCGCGGCGCTCTCGGCGGCTGCGCGCTGTCCTGCGATCTGGACGCGACCTCCCTCTACGATCTCATGGGGGTCGTGGGGGAGCGGGGCATCCTGTGCGCCTGCATGGAGCCGGGATATGAATGCCGCTGGCAGGACAAGCATGGGCGGTGCGCCATCCACTGTCAGCTGGCGGCCTTGCAGCAAAAGCAGGACGAGGCGTTCCGTGCCGTGAGCCTGCGCGGGCTGCTGACCGGCGGATCCGATCCCCAAGATACAAGCAAGCTGTAAAATTTTAAAAGGAGGTACCCCTATGCTGTTTCAAACCACGTCGGCGCACGAAGAGCTGCGCGCGAAGATCCGGAGTTTTGCGGAGGAGGAGATCAAGCCCCTCGCATTTTTAATGGATCAGAACAACGAGTTTCCTGATGAGGCTGTCAAGAAGCTGGGTAAGCTGGGCTGGATGGGCATTCCCTACCCCAAGGAGTACGGCGGTGCCGGTCTTGATGCTCTGAGCTACGCCATCGCGGTGGAGGAGCTGGCCCGTGTGGACGGCGGCACGGGCGTAATCCTCTCCGCCCACGTCTCCCTCGGCTCATGGCCCATTTTCGCCTATGGCACCGAGGAGCAGAAGAAGAAATATCTGGTTCCGCTGGCCAAGGGCGAGAAGATCGGCGCCTTCGGCCTTACGGAGACCAACGCCGGATCCGACGCCGGCGGCACGGAGACCACGGCGCTGGATAAGGGGGACTACTACCTCCTCAACGGCGGCAAGATCTTCATTACAAACGCCCCTAAGGCGGACACCTATGTGGTTTTCGCTGTCACCACGCCGGACATCGGCACCCGGGGCATCTCCGCTTTCATCGTGGAGAAGGGTTGGAAGGGCTTTGAGTTCGGCGACCACTATGACAAGATGGGTATTCGCTCCTCCTCCACGGCGGAGCTGATCTTCAACAACGTGAAGGTTCCCAAGGAAAACCTATTGGGCAAGGAGGGCGAGGGCTTCAAGATTGCCATGTCCACGCTGGACGGCGGACGCATCGGCATCGCCGCGCAGGCGCTGGGCATCGCCCAGGGCGCGTTTGAGCACGCGTTGAGCTATTCCAAGGAGCGCGTCCAGTTCGGCAAGCCCATCGCGGCCCAGCAGAGCATCGCCTTCAAGCTGGCGGATATGGCAACCAAGCTGCGCTGCGCCCGGTTCCTCATCTACTCCGCGGCGGAGCTGAAGGAGCAGCACGCGCCTTACGGCATGGAGTCCGCCATGGCGAAGATGTACGCCTCGGACATCGCGCTGGAGGTCACCAACGATGCCTTGCAGATCCACGGCGGCAGCGGCTACCTCAAGGGCATGGAGGTGGAACGGGCCTACCGCGACGCCAAGATCACCACCCTCTACGAGGGCACTAACGAGATCCAGCGGGTGGTCATCGCCTCTCATCTGTTGGGCAGGCTGGGCAAGAGCTCCGGCGGCGAGAGCCGTTCGGCGGCCAAGAAACCCGCGCCCATCACTGGCATTCGCAAAAAGACCATCTTCCGGGAGGGGGATGCTGCCCAGCAGGTGGCCGACCTTGTGGCGGCGCTGAAGAAGGATGGTCACGACTTCTCCGTGGGCATCCCTATGGATACGCCCATCCCGCAGGCGGAGCGGGTGGTCTCCGCGGGCAAGGGCATCGGGGAGAAAAAGAACATGAAACTGGTAGAGTCGCTGGCCAAGGCCGCCGGCGCGGCCATCGGTTCTTCCCGCCCTGTGGCGGAGACTCTCAAATATCTGCCGCTGAACCGCTATGTGGGTATGTCCGGTCAGAAGTTCACCGGCAATCTGTACATCGCCTGCGGCATCTCCGGCGCATCCCAGCACCTTAAGGGCATCAAGGACGCCTCCACCATCGTGGCCATCAATAAGAACGGTAACGCGCCTATCTTCAAGAACTGCGACTACGGCATCGTGGGCGATGTGGAGGAGATCCTGCCCCTGCTCACTGCCGCGCTGGATAGCGGCGAAAAGCTGCCCGCGCCGCCCATGGTAAAGATGAAGCGGCCCACGCCGCCGAAGCCCGCCCCCATCGGCGACCGCTACGTCTGCAGCGGCTGCGGCTACGAGTATGTGCCGGAGTTGGGCGACGAGGACGGCGAGATCGCGCCCGGTACGCTCTTTGAGCAGCTTCCCGCCGAGTGGGTGTGTCCCGAGTGCGCGGAGACGAAGGATCAATTTGTAAAGGCTTGAGGCCGTGAAGGAGGCAAGATAAGATGTATTGCGTGCGTAAAGTAACGAACGACCTCTACTGGGTGGGCGCCAACGACCATCGCCTGGCCCTGTTTGAAAACTGCTTTCCCATTCCCCGGGGCGTAAGCTACAACGCCTACTGCCTGCTGGATGAAAAGACGGTGCTCTTTGACACGGTGGACTGGTCTGCCTGCCGCCAGCTTTTGGAAAATCTGGCGTATGTGCTGGATGGCCGCGAGCTGGACTACCTGCTGGTCAACCATCTGGAGCCGGATCACGCCGCCTGCATCGAGGAGATCCTGCTGCGCCATCCCAAGGTGAAACTGATCTCCAACGAGAAGGCATTCATGCTCATGCGGCAGTTCGGCTTCCATGTGGACGGACATGAGTGCATCGAGGTGAAGGAGGGCGACACCTTCTCCTTCGGCAAGCACACCGTCACCTTTGTGGGCGCGCCTATGGTTCACTGGCCGGAGGCCATGGTGACCCTCGACGTCACCGAAGGCGTCCTCTTTTCCGCCGACGCCTTCGGCACCTTCGGCGCGCTGGACGGCAAGCTGTTCGCCGACGAGGTGGACTTCGAGCGGGACTGGCTGGACGACGCCCGCCGCTACCTTACCAACATCGTGGGCAAGTACGGCCCCCACATCCAGCTCCTGCTGAAAAAGGCCGGCGGCGTTTTGGATCAGATCAAGTACATCTGCCCGCTCCACGGCCCCGTGTGGCGCAAGGATCTGGGCTGGTTCATTGAAAAGTACGACACATGGAGCCGCTATGCCCCTGAGACCCAGGGCGTGCTCATCGTCTACGCCTCTATGTACGGCAACACGGAGAACGCGGCGCAGGCGCTGGCGACGTCGCTCTGCGATAAGGGCATGAGCAAGGTGGCGATGTACGATGTGTCCTCCACTCATGTCTCCCAGCTGATCTCCGAGGCGTTTAAGTACAGTCACATTGTCCTGGCCTCTGTGACCTACAACCTCGGCATCTACCCCGCCATGCATGACTTCCTCATGGATATGAAGGCACTGAATCTGCAAAACCGCACCTTTGCCATCATTGAAAACGGCTCATGGGCGGTGAAGTCCGGTGACCTCATGCAGAAATTCGTCAACAATGAGCTTAAGAACATGACGGTGCTCAACGAGCGGCTCAGCCTCGCCTCGTCCATGGGCACGGACAAGCGCACTGAGCTGGAAGCACTGGCGGACGCCATTCTGGAATCTATGAAGTAACTGGCAGGAAAGCCAAAACCAAGACAACAGACAACAAACAGCCCCACCGCGTCGGCTGCAGAAAAACCGGCTTTCAAAAACAGAGCGGGCAAGCGTGATACTGCGCTTGCCCGCTCTTTGCCCAAAAGGACATGAGAAGTGACCGGAGAAGATGAGAGGATCGAAATGGAGATCAGAAAACGAAACGGGGAGTCTGTTCCCTTTCAACAGGAGAAAATTTTCAACGCCATGAAAAAGGCGTTTGACGGACAGGGCAAGGAGATCGGGAGCAGAGAGATGGATGAGATCCTCGCCACCGTTCTCAACAATCTCTCCGTCACAGTGCCGCTCACCGTAGAACGTGTGCAGGACGAGGTGGAGCGAACGCTCATGGAGCGCGGACACTATGAGGTGGCCAAGGCGTACATCCTCTACCGCGAAAAGCGGTCTGCGCTGCGCCGTGTCCGGCATACCATCGCGCGGACGGTGGGGGATGACTCGCTTGACGAGGTGCTGCGCCGCATCCAGATGGATTTTACCGAGGAAGTCTACTCCCTCGCGGCGCTTCAAATGAAGTTTGAGAGTTTCTGTCGCCTGGGCATGACGGAGGATGAGCGGGCTGAGGCACTGACCAAGGCGGCGGTAGAGCTGACTACGGCAGAGGCACCCAAGTGGGAGTTCATCGCGGCGCGGCTTCTGAACCACTCCTTTCGCTGTCGCAACGCACAGGAATGGGAGGGGCGCGGCGTCTGCGACCTCTATGGCAAGCTTCGCTATCTGACGGATAAGGGACTCTACGGTGACTATATCCTTGCCCACTATACCCACGAGGAAATTGCCATGGCGGAGGACTTTCTCTGCCCGGAACGGGACGAGCTGTTCACCTACTCCGGCCTTGACCTGCTGCTCAAACGCTATGTGATCCAGTCACGCAGCCGCGTGCCGCTGGAAACACCGCAGGAGATGTTTTTGGGTATCGCGCTGCATCTTGCTATGAACGAAGGCTCTGATCGCATGGGGTGGGTAAAACGCTTTTACGATATGCTCAGCCGTATGGAGGTCACGATGGCGACACCTACCATGTCCAACGCACGAAAGCCCTACCATCAGCTTTCAAGCTGCTTTGTGGACACTGTGCCGGACAGTCTGGACGGCATCTACCGCTCGCTGGACAACTTCGCAAAGGTCTCTAAATTCGGCGGTGGAATGGGGATGTACTTCGGTAAGGTGCGCGCTGCAGGCAGCACCATCCGCGGCTTTCAAGGGGCGGCGGGCGGTGTTATCCGCTGGATCCGGCTGGTCAACGACACCGCCGTGGCGGTGGATCAGTTGGGGATGCGGCAGGGCGCTGTGGCGGTTTACTTAGACGCATGGCACCGGGATCTGCCGGAATTCCTTCAACTGCGCACCAACAACGGCGACGACCGCATGAAGGCACATGATGTGTTTCCCGCCGTGTGCTATCCGGATCTCTTCTGGCGACTGGCGGAGGAGAACATAGACGCGCCGTGGCATCTCATGTGTCCGCATGAGATCCTCACGGTCAAGGGCTACGCACTGGAGGATTACTGGGGTACAGAATGGGAGAAGCGGTATCTGGACTGCGTCAATGACCCGCGCATCGAAAAGCGCAGCGTCACCGTCAAGGACATCGTGCGGCTGGTGCTTCGCTCGGCAGTGGAGACCGGCACACCCTTCGCTTTCAATCGCGACAGTGTAAATCATATGAACCCAAACGGCCACACGGGAATGATCTATTGCTCCAATCTCTGTACGGAGATCGCGCAGAACATGGCACCCATCGAGCACATCAGCACTGAGGTGCACACGGAGAACGGCGACACAATTGTGGTGACGGCCACACGCCCAGGCGAGTTTGTGGTCTGCAACCTGGCGAGTCTGTCTCTCGGTAATCTGCCGGTGGAGGACGAGGCCTATATGGAACGCACGGTGGAAACGGCCATCCGCGCACTGGATAATGTGATCGACCTCAACTTCTACCCGTTGGAATACGCGCGGCTTACCAATCAGAAGTACCGCAGCATCGGCCTGGGCGTCAGCGGCTACCACCACATGCTGGCAAAGCGCGGCATCCACTGGGAGAGCGATGAGCACCTTGCCTTCACCGACGCAGTGTTCGAGCTCATCAACTACGCCGCTGTCAAGGCGGACACAGCTCTGGCACGGGAAAAGGGTCGTTACGCGCTCTTTGAGGGCAGCGACTGGCAGACGGGCGCGTATTTTGAAAAGCGGGGTTATACCTCCGAAAAGTGGCGGGCGCTTGCGAAAACGGTGGCGGTGCAGGGAATGCGCAACGCCTATCTGCTGGCGGTCGCACCGACCTCCAGCACATCTATCCTCTCCGGCACGTCGGCGGGCATAGATCCAATTATGAAGAAATTCTTTTTAGAGGAAAAAAAGGGCAGCATGCTGCCCCGCGTTGCTCCGGAGCTTTCTATGGACACATGGTGGTACTATAAGGCAGCGCATCTAATCGACCAAAGCTGGTCGGTACGCGCCGCGGGCCTTCGCCAGAGACATATTGACCAGGCGCAGAGCATGAATCTCTATATCACCAACGACTATTCCATGCGTCAGGTGCTCAGACTGTATTTGGAGGCGTGGAGGGCCGGCGTCAAGACCATTTACTATGTCCGCAGCAAGGCCCTTGAGGTCGAGGCCTGCGAAAGCTGCTCGTCATAAGGAGGATAGCATGACGGAACTGAAGAAAAAGCCCCTCTTTAACCCAGAGGGCGACCCTGATGTGCGCCTGCGGCGCATGATCGGCGGCAATACCACAAACCTCAACGACTTCAACAATATGAAGTACGCTTGGGTCAGCGACTGGTACCGGCAGGCCATGAACAACTTTTGGATCCCTGAGGAGATCAATCTCTCGCAGGATGTGAAGGACTATCCCCGCCTACTGTCAGCCGAGCGCAGCGCCTACGATAAAATTCTGAGTTTTCTTGTCTTTTTGGATTCCATTCAGACAGCGAACCTGCCTAATATCGGCGCCTACATTACCGCCAACGAGGTCAATCTCTGCCTGTCCATTCAGGCGTTTCAGGAGTGTGTCCACTCACAGAGCTACAGCTATATGCTCGACACCATCTGTTCCCCCGTGGAGCGCAATGACATCCTCTACCAATGGAAAACGGACGAGCATCTGCTGCGCCGCAACACCTTCATTGGGGACTGCTACAACGAGTTTCAGGAGCGGAAGGACGCTCCCACGCTGCTGCGCGTGATGATGGCAAACTATATTTTGGAGGGCATCTATTTTTACAGCGGCTTTATGTTCTTCTACAATCTCTCCCGAAACGGGAAGATGCCCGGCTCGGCGCAGGAGATTCGCTACATAAACCGCGATGAGAACACGCACTTGTGGCTGTTCCGCAATATCATCACGGAGCTGCAAAAGGAGCAGCCGGAGTTGTTCACCGCCGAGAGCGTACAAGCGCTGCGCGAGATGATGCGTGAGGGCGTGGAGCAGGAGATCGCATGGGGGCATTATGTAATCGGCGACGACATCCCGGGGCTGAACCGGCAGATGATCAGCGACTACATCCGCTATCTCGGCAACCTCCGCTGGACGAGCCTTGGCTATCCCGCATTGTATCCAGGCTTTGAGAGCGAACCGGAGAGCATGGAATGGGTCAGCCAGTACGCCGACGCCAACATGGTCAAGACCGATTTCTTTGAGGCACGCAGTACCGCCTACGCCAAGAGCACCGCACTGATAGACGATTTATAAGAAAACCAAAGACATCAGAATAGGAGATACTACTATGAATTACAGCGCTATGATTCAAAATCGCAGATCCGTTCACGCATTCCGCGAAAAGGAAGTTTCGAGCGAGGCTATCGGCCAGCTCCGATCCTACTATGAAAAGACCTGCCCCCGTCTTGTCCCGGAGATTGCAACGGAGTTGATCGTCTTGGACAAGGATGCACAGCCGGCACTGGAGAGCTCAGCGGGCTATAATCAATTTCTCATCGGAGCACCGCACTACCTGCTCCTTATGTCTGCCCCGCATTCCTATGCGGCCATCAACGCCGGCTACATGATGGAAGATCTCGTCCTCAAGCTGACTGAGTTGGACATTGACACCTGCTGGATGACCTTCACCGACAGCGACAAAATCAAAAAGGCACTGTCTCTCGCCACCCCGTTAGAGGTGGCGGCAATCGTTGCCTTTGGCTACGGGGAAAAGACCGCAAGAAAGCTGCGGCTGAATATCCTAAGTATGTCTCAGATCGATGTGCGGGCCGAGCAGCAGTACTACGCGCCCAAAAAGGGCGTGCACGATTTGGTTCACATGGGGAGCTGGAGCAACAAGTCTGGGCTTGACGAGATGATGGACTTCTACGACGATATGCTCTGGCAGTCCTTCTACGCCGCTTCGCTCTCCCCCAGCTATCTCAACCGTCAGCCCTATGGCTTCCTTGTGCAGGATCACAGCATCTATTTGGTGCAGCAGGAGGATGCCTACACCGATAATTTGGATGCCGCATTGGATCTCGGTATTGTCATGCTCCACTTCTCCGCTGTCGCCTCCCAGTGGGCGGGGCAGGTACGCTGGGAACTTTCACCTGCTGCGCCCGACGGCCTGCCGGAAGGACTTCGCTCCGCTGCGGTGTACCACATGTAACGACTCTGGGGGAAGCAAGGCAACGGTAAAATGCGCGACCGCCGATCCGCGGTTGAGCGTATGTTTCATTAGAAAAGAAGAACCTATCAGTCAGAGTCTGAGTAAGGAAAATAGGAGGTATTTTTTATATGGCTATCCAAACGGTAACAGATGCCATCCGCTATGTAGGGGTGGATGATAACACATTGGCACTCTTTGAAAACCAGTACCCCGTCCAGCCTATGGGAGTGAGCTACAACTCCTATGTCATTCTGGATGAGAAGATTGCCGTGATGGACAGCGTGGACGCACGGGCAACGGAAGAATGGCTTTCCAATGTGGCGCGGGTGTTGGAGGGGCGCAGGCCCGACTATCTTGTGGTCACACACATGGAGCCGGATCATTCCGGCAGTCTCATGCGGCTGGCACAAAAGTACCCGGAGATGAAGATCGTGGGAAACGCGAAAACATTTACCCTGATCAAGCAGTTCTTCGGCACAGGTGCATTGTCGGAAGACCGTATGCTGGAGGTTGGCGAAAGAGATACGCTTTCCTTGGGTTTGCACCGGCTGCGCTTTCTGCTGGCGCCGATGGTACACTGGCCGGAGGTGATGACGGCGTATGAGGAAACGGAAAAAATCCTGTTCTCGGCGGATGCCTTCGGACGCTTTGGCTCACTGGAACGGACTGCCCGTGCCCCCTGGGTGCCGCAGGCCCGACGGTATTATTACAATATTATCGGGAAATATGGCGCACAGGTGCAGGCGCTGCTGAAAAAAATCTCCGCGCTGGAGATCAAAACAATCTGCCCGCTCCACGGTCCCGTGCTTACAGAAGGGCTGGAGGAGTGTCTGCGGTTCTATGATCTCTGGTCACAATGGGAACCAGAAGAATCGGAGAGCATACTGATTGCCCACGCATCCATCCATGGAAATACTGCCCATGCGGCGAAGACCCTCAAGGGTAAATTAGAGAAAAAAGGCGTACAGGTCAACATATGTGATCTCACTGTGACAGATCTTTCCTACGCTGTTGCCAGTGCGTTCTACTGCGGGAAGTTGGTTTTAGCCAGCGCCACCTATGACGGAGGACTGTTTCCGCCCATGAGGGAGTTTTTGGAACATTTACGGACAAAGGGATTCCGAAACCGCCGGGTTGGCCTTATTGAAGACGGCTCTTGGGCACCTGATGCCGCGCGGCTGATGCGCACCAAATTGGAGGAGATGAAGGATATCCACCTTTACGAAACGGTAGTGTCTCTGCGTGGTGCATTGAACCAAACCAGCGAAGCGCAGATGGACGCTCTGGTGGCTGAGCTCTGCGCAGAATAAGCTGCAACAAACCGCAGCTATTTTCGTACAGATGATGGTCTTACTCATCTGCTTTATGTCCCAAGGGCAGAGTACCGTCATCTCAGGTTGAGGTCACGATGTGGTGTGGGGCGAGACCGGAGTCTTGAGAATACCCAAACAAAGGAAAGGAGCTGACAGATATGGCAGCTATGAACATGAATCAGGAGCAGTTTGAGCAGGCGATCCGGGAGAAAAAGCCCGTTTTGGTGGATTTCTGGGCGCCCTGGTGCAGCTACTGCCGGAGGATCGGCCCCGCGTATGAGAAGATCGGAGAGGAATACGCGGACAGCCTCGCCGTCGGCAAGATCAACATTGACGAGGAGCCGCGGCTGGCGGGGGCCGAGGGGATCGAGGACATCCCAACTCTGGTGCTGTACCGGAACGGAAAGGCCGTGGATTCCATCATCGCGCCCGGCTCAAAGGCAGAAATCGACCGTTTCATTCAGGAAGCCTTGGCGAAATAACGGAGGGTTCAGATATGAACAACAATCATGTTTATGATATGCTCGTGGTGGGCGGCGGCCCGGGCGGCTACACCGCCGCCCTGTACGCGGCACGGGCGGGGCTGGACACCATCGTGCTGGAAAAACTGTCCGCCGGTGGGCAGATGGCCCTGACCGAGCAGATCGACAACTACCCCGGCTTTGAGAACGGGATCGACGGCTTCTCTCTGGCGGAGAAGATGCAAAAGCAGGCGGAGCGTTTTGGGGCACGCAGCGAATACGCGGAAGTTCTCCGCATGGATCTGACGGCGGTTCCCAAGCTCGTGGAGACCAGCGAGGGGATCTTCCGGGGGAAAACCGTGGTGCTGGCCACCGGCGCAGATCCCAGAACGCTGGGCGTTGCCGGAGAGACGGAGCTGTTGGGCCGGGGCGTGGCCTACTGCGCCGCCTGCGACGGGATGTTTTACAAGGGCAAAACGGTGGTCGTGGTGGGCGGCGGCAATTCCGCTGCGGCAGATGCCCTCCTTCTCAGCCGCGTGGCGAAAAAAGTGATCCTCGTCCACCGCAGAGACACCCTGCGGGCCACCAAGAGCTATCACGAGCCGCTGGCACAGGCCGAAAACGTGGAATTCCGTTGGAACAGCGTCGTTTCCGCGCTGCTTTCCGGGGACAGGCTGACCGGCGTCCGCCTGCGGGACACCGTCACCGGTGAGGAAAGCGTGGTGGACTGCGACGGCGTATTTGTCAGCGTGGGCCGACAGCCCGCCACGGCGCTGGCGGTGGGTCAACTGGCGCTGGACGGCGGCGGCTATATCGTGGCCGGAGAGACCACGGAAACCAGTATTCCCGGCGTTTACGCCGTGGGCGACGTGCGGACGAAGCCCCTCCGTCAGGTGGTCACCGCCGTGGCGGACGGCGCGGTGGCAGTTCACATGGCGGAGAAATATATCGCGGAAAACCGATAAGGGAGGTAGATTCAAAAAGCCAGATTTAAGGTCAGGCCGGATACGACCGCAGCGGGAATGCCGACATATCTGCAAGGCAAACTGCCAGAGTGATGGCAGATAAGATAACCCATGTAAGATCGGGAGATATGTTGTCTCTCCATATCCAGTCCACACAACAGTGAGCAACTGAACACAAAGCACAGCCACAGATGTACTCTGCGGCTGTGCTTTTATGCGTAGTATTACCGCGTGACAAGCGGGTTTACTGTGACGGCGTCACATAATTTGAGAAAATCGGCTTCGAGGCAGCTTTTGGAGCACAAGCCCTTTGTGGTTGTTGACAGAGAAAAAAATATAGGTATAATAAAAGCAAAATAATAAGGTTCATAGTTGATATCCTGATACTGGATGGTGCGGGTGTAGTAGCCGGGACGGACACGGCAGGTACCGTCCTCAAACATCCGCTGGAACGGAATGCTCTCCTGTGCCGTGCGGGGCACCGTGGACTTGGGCGGCTTCCTGCCGTCCTTATTCTTTTTCAGAAACGGAATCATGGGCGTCATCTCCCTTCACAAGCAGTGCATAGTAATTGCGGGTCTGGTACGGACGCACCTTCGGGCGAACAAAGCGCGCCTGAAAGTAGTACCGCAGGATCTTTTCAGCCGGCTGACCGTTCTTCTGATACATGGCCAGAAAGAACATGGGCAGCATGACCGCCATCATGCCGAGGGTAGCACCGGAATTGCCAGCGGTGTCCCGCAGAACAAAAAACAGCGGCACCCCTACGACTGCCGCTGCACCAAAACAGATAAGCTGCCGGGCGGTCAGGTTGAAAGCCACTTTGGACTTCACCTTGCTGAAATCACGCGGCACGGAAATATAAGCTGCCAAAATTTCACCTCCGAATCAATGGGCACCCAGCAGAGTTTTGGCGACAGAGCTGGTCTTGAACAGCGAGAAGCAGAGCAGCACGGTATACCCCACGATGCTCCAGATCGAGTTGATGGCATCCCCGGATATTGCAACATTCTGGAGCAGAACAGCGTAGATTGCCACACAGATCAGAATCAGGAAACCTTGGAACCCCAATGCAAATAGGGATTTCAAATAGTTTTGTCCCACATGGGATTGCTCGTGGTTGCCCCATGTTGCCATGGGCACCGGGGCAAGGCTGACCATCATGTAGATCTCAATCATTCTTCCGTAGACGATGACGAAAATCACGATGGACAGGATGCGCATAGTGATGCCGATGAAGAAGGACTGCAAGAACAGCCCGAACAGGGGGCCTACGTCCATCTGCATCATGCTGGATTGCAGCATGGAAAGCCCGATGTCGTTGACCCGTGTGTTGCCGGAAATAATGCCGCTGGAATTTGCCACCACCTGCTGGGTCACGTCGAACACCGCCATGATGATGTCGAAGGTGTTGGAGATCATCCACACCGAAATGGCAGTCTTGAAGATCCATTTCATCAGCAGCGCAGGCTCAAATTGTGCCATGTTGTTGTGCTGTGTGATCATCTCAATCAACTCATAACAGGCGATGAAGGTCAGAATCACGCCTGCAATGGGAAGCACTACGTTCCGGGACAACGCCTCGATCATAGCGAAAACGCGCGGTTCAAAATTGGATGGTTTGGTGCCGACCTGCTGTGCGATGTTGCCCACTTGGGTGTTGACGTCATCAAACAAGCCGGAGAGATTGGACATGATCGCCGCTGTCAGCAGTGACTTGATCCAATCGGAGATTGCTTTGAGAACAGTTCCACTCAGCGCCACCACCCATCAAGAAAAATGGTTGATAAGGGTCTTGAGCAGGTTGAGCAGAAAAATAAGGTGAGTCAGAATCTGCATAATAGCACCGTCCTTTCAAAATAAAGGTGAATATTCGATTTGCAATGCGTTTCCTCTTTATAATAAGAATCCGTTTGCCACGGAGGGGCTGGAAATGCTTGCAAGTAAATATGTACGGGGCGGCAAACGCCGCCCGGAAAAGATCAGCCGAACAGACCGCTCAGCAGGGGAATCAGGGTGATACCGATGAGGGCAACGCCGCCGCCAGCCATCAGCTGTTTTATCCCCAATTAGGTGTAAAACTCTGCTCGATGGCGGGCGGCGGCGTACAAAAAATCTATATGGTGTTGT
>NZ_QVGS01000017.1:0-38095 GCF_003603005.1 Faecalibacterium sp. AF27-11BH | reverse complement strand
CAGGCTGATGTGGACCGTCTGGAGGGACACAGCCTTGCCGCATTTTTCTATCAGGTCATCGGAAAGATGGATGAAAAGCTGGACAAAGAACGGCAGGAAGCCTATGCAGCCCGTGTCAAGTACGATGCGGCTCTCCATGACCTTTCTTCCGTTGATGCTGATTTAGCACAAATTCAAAATAGGTTGGCACGGCTGTCCGATTGCGAAAGGCAGTATCAAGCTGCTCTTTCCGAAAAAATCAAAAGCATCAAAGCATCTGCCCACCCTGCCGCACAGCAGGTTGCGGAAAGCGAAAGCCGTATTGCCGCGCTGAAAGTCCAAAAACGGGAGCTGCTGGAAGCCATCAACGCCGGAAAGACCGCCCTGCATACGGTCAATGAAGTTCTGGAAACCCTCGACAATGCCGAGGGCTGGAGTACATGGGACGTAATGGGCGGCGGTTTGATGGCCGATCTTGCCAAGTATGAGGAACTGGACGATGCACAGGAACAAATCGAACAGCTCCAAGTGGAACTGCGGCGGTTCAAAACTGAACTTTCCGATGTTGAAATCACCGCAGACCTTCAGGTTACGGTGGACAGCTTTTTGAAATTTGCGGATTTCTTCTTTGACGGCCTCTTTGCAGACTGGGCAGTTCTGGATCACATCAATCAGGCACAGAGCAGGGTGGAAAACACCAAGGGTCAAATCAAGCGAGTCCTCGCACTTCTGAAAAAGATGCGCGAAGATATTGACGTCCAAATCGCTGACGAAAAAGAAAAACAGGAGCAGCTTGCGGTGGAAACTGAGCTGTAAGTTTGAAGAGTCCGCTTATGTGATATGATTCGATAAAACCGAATTTGCAGGAGGTGTTTCGATGAAAACAAGAAGGTTTGCTTTATGTCTGGCAACGGTTTTTCTGGTGGCGATTTATATCAATATTCAGAGAAGCCATACTTTCACCCTTTCAAACGATGAAGGCACCATAAAGACAGAACAAATACAGCCACTTTGGGGAACTGTAAAAGTGAGCGGTGATTGTGATACTGAGGTGGTCTTTACCGATGTAGAGACTGGAGAAAAATATAGAATCGGATATATTACACAGGGCGTAACGGAAAGAATCAAACTCGAAAGAGGCAAATGGTATAAGGTGGCGGGCGGAGGCAACCTTACACTGAATCCGATAAACATTCGAGTCGAATAAATGTAAGTTCCTTGCGGGCAGCTATGAAAGCTGAAGCTGAGAAGAGAGTTTTGAATATTCACATATGAAGGAGTACAGTTCTATGAGTTACGGTTGGGCAACTGTTTTCACTTTAGCGGCATGGTTTGCAGGACTTGTGATTGATGCAAATGTGCGGGTCGGCGACCTCGGTTTACGAACCGTGCTTCCCGTCATCGTGATGGGGTGCTGCGTTATGAAGTACATAAAGGACAATAGCAAATAATCTTATCTCAATACACTTTCCAGCGGGCAGCTCCAAAACGGTTGCCCGCTATTTTTATACTCTAAAATCTGGAAAAGGAGGCTAAAATGCCAAGCAAAACCGAAGAATATCTCGCCCTTGCCCAGCGCACGGCGAACGGCTTGACCCGGTATTGGGAAAGCTGGACGGACTACCTGACCACCGCATCCCGGCTGTACAAGTACCCCTTTGCAGACCAGCTCATGATCTACGCCCAGCGCCCGGATGCCACCGCCTGCGCCGACTTTGACATCTGGAACAACCGGATGAACCGTTATGTGCGCCGGGGTGCAAAGGGCATCGCCCTGCTGGACGAATCCAGCGGATTCCCGCGTCTGCACTATGTGTTTGATGTGTCGGACACCGGAGTACGGCGCAATTCTCGCGACCCGGAACGATGGGAAATGAATGACGACCTTTTCAAGCCGGTGTCTGAGATGCTGACCGCAGAATACGGCATCAGCCATGAACGGCTCAGCCAGCAGCTCGTAAATATTGCGGAGAAGCTGGTGAACGATTATTGGGACAACAACAGCGGCGACATCCTCAACATCGTTGACGGCTCTTTCTTTGATGATTATGATAGTAGCGGAAAGGAACTTCAGTTCAAGGCCGCTGCGACAATGAGCGTCACCTACACTCTATTAGAACGATGCGGGTTTGAACCGGAAGGCTACTTTGACAAGGATGACTTTCAGGCCATCCACACCTTTTCCACACCCGATGCAGTCTATGCGCTGGGTGCCGCTACCAGCGACATCAGCCGCGAGGTCTTACGCAAAATCGAGCGGACGGTGAAAACCACGACCCGCCGCCGAAACGTAGAAAGGATGGAAGAATATGAGCAGCAGTCTGAATTACACGAAGTTCGGGGATTACCAGCTCCCGAACCTGACCCTCAGCCAGCCGAAGACCCCGCTGGGCAAGTACGGCAGGATGCGCCGGAATTACCTGAAGCAGTATCGCCCGGTACTGTACAATTCGATGCTCCTGAACGGGACGCTGTACCCGCATCTGATGGAACTGGAGCAGACGGCAGAGAGCCGGATGCAGCAGACCATGGAGCAGCTTCTGAAGCAGGACCCAGCCCCGGACAAAGCGCAGAATCAACTGATGTGGGTGCAGCACATGAACAGTCTGAAAGCGCAGGCAGAGGAACTGGTGATGACGGAGCTGATCTACAGCTAAGTTTTCTGGATGCGAACATCCCCACCGAAGCCCAGCAAATTGAGAAGATCGACCAAGCGGAGAGCGAAAAAACGCCCTCCGCTTTTGTTTTGTCGCAGGCTGAAATTGAGAACGAGCTGCGGCGGCATGGTTCAGGGTTTACAGGCGGCAAACAGCGCATTATTGCGCTGTACCAGACCCAGCCTGACCGCAAACTCTGTGCCAAAGCACTGGCAAAGGAGTACGGCATCGGTGGGCACTCCCACGATTATCTGGATGGCAGTCGAGGCTTCGTCAACCACGACTGGAAGGGTCTGGAATTTGTTCATTATCCCGACCACCAGAAAATCACCCTGAAATGGGCGCAGGTGGAAAAGTATATCGACCTTATGATTCAGTCCGACCGCTATCTGACAGATGAGGAAAAGGAACAGCGTGCTACCAGACAGGAAGCATCCAACTACAATGTCGGGGATGAAGTTGTGGTAGACCTGCCCACCAGAACGATTGAAGGTACCATCGGCTATGTTGGCGAAACCGATGTGCGCATCGACACCAGTGCGCACGGGCAGTCTTGGGACAATGAGGTTATTAACAAGCAGCAGTTTGAGCAGGGGCTGCGACAGAGTGCGACTGCTCAGCGTGTGGATAAAATGCTGGCGCAGGCAGAAGCCATCGCCAAGGAATCCGAAGTGCCTGAATACGAACGTTTCTCTGTCCGAAAAGTCGTTGACGGTAAAATGCCGCTTTTTGCTATCTGGGATGATCTTTATGATGACTACTATGAAACCAATCACGCCGTTCCACAGTTTTCTAACGAGAAGCAGGCAGAATCTTATCTGGAAAATCTGAAAAAAGAAGTTGCAGACAGAGAAGCCGCCGAGTGGCTCAAAGTCGAACACGCAAAATTTTTAGCAGACAAGGACGAGCCGGAGCCGTCTGACGAAGAACTGGACGAACTGCCCATCTCTGCTGTAATGGACGGAGAGGTGCAGACCTTCCCGGATGCCGCTGCCTTGGATGAAGCCTTGAACGCTGCGCCTGCCGGGAACTTCCGCATCACAGACGACCATTTGGGCGAGGGCGGTGCAAAGCAGAAATATGCCCGGAACATCGAAGCCATCCGAACTCTGTTTCGTTTGGAGGAGGAGCACCGGGGTGCCACCGCCGAGGAACAGCAGGTGCTTTCACAGTATGTGGGCTGGGGCGGTCTGGCAGACGCTTTTGACCCCGGCAAAGATAGTTGGGCAAAGGAATACGCCGAACTGAAAGGGCTGCTCTCCGAGGACGAGTATGCCGCCGCACGTTCCAGCACCCTGAACGCCCACTACACCAGCCCCACCGTGATCCGTGGTATCTACGATGCGGTGGAGCGCATGGGTTTCCGCAGCGGTAACATTCTGGAACCTAGTATGGGCGTGGGCAACTTCTTCGGTATGCTGCCGGACACCATGCAGGACAGCCGTCTGTACGGCGTAGAGCTGGATTCCATCACCGGGCGCATCGCCAAAAAGCTGTACCCGCAGGCCGACATTACCGTGGCGGGCTTTGAGAGCACAGACCGCCGTGATTTCTACGATCTGGCGGTGGGCAACGTGCCCTTCGGCAACTACAAGGTCAACGACAAGGCGTACAACAAGTTGGGATTCAGCATCCACAACTACTTTTTCGCCAAGGCCATTGACCAAGTGCGTCCGGGCGGCGTGGTGGCGTTCGTCACCAGCCGCTACACCATGGATAGCAAGGACAGCACCGCCCGCAAGCACATGGCAGAGCGTGCTGACCTGTTGGGAGCTATCCGTCTGCCGAATAATGCGTTCAAGGCAAACGCAGGCACGGATGTTGTGAGTGACATTATCTTTTTGCAGAAGCGTGACCGCCCTGCGGACATCGAACCTGCATGGGTGCAGCTTGGCAAGACCGAGGACGGCTTTGCCATCAACCAGTATTTCGTGGACCACCCGGAGATGATTCTGGGCGAACTGACCACCGAAAGCACCCAATACGGACGGGAGGAACTGACGGTTGCCCCCATCGAGGGCGCAGTGCTGGCCGACCAGCTTGCCGAAGCGGTACAGCATATTGAGGGCCAGTATGTTGAAGTCGAGGTGGAAACACCAGATGTTGCGGATGCAGAAGTCGAGCGCAAGACGCTCCCCGCTGACCCAGATGTAAAGAATTTCTCCTATGCCGTGGTGGACGGTGAGGTGTACTACCGAGAAAATTCGATTATGACGCAGGTGGAGTTGTCCGATAATGCCAAAGGCCGTGTAGCTGGTATGGTGGAGTTGCGGCAAATCGTCAACGAACTGATTGACCAGCAGTTGGACTTCCCGGACGAGGATATTAAGGCATCGCAAGCAAAATTGAACGCCGCCTACGATGCCTTTACCGCAAAATACGGGCTGATCAACGACAAGAAAAATGCCCGCCTGTTCGATGATGACAGTTCCTACTATCTGCTCTGCTCTTTGGAAAATCTCGATGAGAATAAACAGCTCAAAAGCAAGGCGGATATGTTCACCAAGCGAACGATTCGCCCGGAGCGCACCGTCACCAGCGTGGACACCCCCAGCGAAGCACTGGCAGTGTCCATTGGAGAACATGGCCGTGTTGATCTGCCCTATATGGCGGAACTTCTCGGCTCTCCCGGCGATTATGAGCGTATTACCACAGAGCTGCAAGGCGTGATTTTCAAAGACCCTTCTGCGGATGCAGATGAGCCGGAAGCAGGCTGGCAGACTGCGGACGAGTATCTTTCCGGCAATGTGCGGAATAAACTGCGCATGGCTCAGCTTGCCGCTGAAAGCCACCCGGAGTTCAAGATCAATGTGGAGGCTTTGACCAAAGCGCAGCCGAAGGACCTTGAAGCATCAGAAATCGACATCCGACTGGGTGCCACATGGCTGAATCCCGCCATTGTGCAGCAGTTTATGATGGAGACTTTTCAGCCGCCCTACCGCATCCGCTATAACAACCTGATCCAAGTCCGCTACTCTCCATTTACGTCCGAATGGCGCATCGGCAACAAATCTGCCGCCGGAATGTATGATATCATGTCCACCGAAACCTACGGCACCCACCGGGCCAACGCCTACAAGATTTTGGAGGACACCTTGAATTTGCGGGACTGCCGCATTTATGATACCATTGAGGAGGACGGTAAAGAGCGGCGTGTCCTGAACCAGAAGGAGACGATGCTTGCCCAGCAGAAGCAGCAGGCCATCAAGGATACCTTTGCAGGCTGGGTTTGGCAAGACCCGCAGCGGCGGAATCTGCTGGTGAAGCAGTATAACGAGTTGTTCAATAGTACCCGGCCCCGCGAGTATGACGGAAGCCATATCCATTTTGTCGGTATGAACCCGGAGATCAATCTGCAGGAACATCAGCGCAATGCAGTTGCTCATGTGCTTTATGGTGGGAACACCCTGCTCGCCCACGAGGTGGGTGCCGGCAAAAGTTTTGAGATGGCAGCTTCGGCAATGGAATCTAAGCGTTTGGGCCTGTGTCAGAAAAGCCTGTTCGTGGTACCCAACCATCTGACCGAGCAGTGGGCCAGCGAGTTCCTGCGGCTATACCCCAATGCAAAGCTGCTCGTTACCAGCAAGAAAGACTTTGAACCCGCCAATCGAAAGCGTTTTTGCGCCCGCATCGCAACCGGCGACTACGATGCCGTCATTATCGGCCACTCGCAGTTTGAGAAAATCCCTCTTTCTGCGGAACGGCAGGCACGGATCATCGAAGATCAGATCGAGGAAATCGAAAAAGCCATTGCAGAGGCCAAAGAACAGTCCGGTGAGCATTTTACCGTGAAACAGATGGAAAAGACACGGAAAACACTGGAGGTGAAACTGAAAAAGCTACAGTCCACCGACCGCAAGGATGATGTGGTCACATTTGAACAATTAGGCGTAGATAGGTTATTTGTGGACGAGAGCCAGAACTACAAGAACCTATATCTTTACACCAAGATGCGCAATGTTGCTGGCCTTTCTACCTCCGAAGCACAGAAGTCCAGCGATATGTTCGGCAAGTGTCGTTATCTGGATGAAGTGACTGGCGGGCGCGGCGTGATTTTCGCAACGGGAACGCCCATCAGCAACTCCATGACGGAAATGTACACACTGATGCGCTATTTGCAGTACAGCACTCTCCAGCAGAAACAACTGACCCACTTTGATGCATGGGCTTCTACGTTTGGCGAGACCACCACGGCCATTGAGCTTGCGCCGGAAGGAACCGGCTACCGTGCGCGCACACGTTTTGCCAAGTTCTTTAATCTGCCGGAGCTGATGAATATGTTCAAGGAGGCAGCGGACATCAAGACTTCCGACCAGTTGCATCTGCCTGTTCCGGAAGCCAAGTTTGAAACTGTCGTGGTCAAACCCTCGGAAATCCAGCAGGACATGGTGAAATCCCTGAGCGAACGTGCTGCTGAGGTGCATAGCGGTGCGGTTGACCCCTCGGTGGACAATATGCTGAAGATCACCTCGGACGGACGTAAAACCGGCCTTGACCAGCGGCTGATGAATCCGCTCACCCCGGATGACCCGGACAGCAAGCTGAATGCCTGCGTCGACAATGTTCTGCGTATCTGGAACGAAACCAAAGAGGATAATCTGACGCAGCTGATTTTCTGCGATATGTCCACGCCCAAGGGAGACGGCTCGTTCAATGTCTACGATGATATTCGCACAAAGCTGCTTGCCGCCGGGGTGCCGGAATCGGAGGTCGAGTTCATCCACAACGCTGATACTGAAGGTAAGAAAGCGGATTTGTTCTCCAAAGTCCGCAGCGGCAAGGTGCGTGTCCTGCTGGGCAGCACTGCAAAGATGGGCGCAGGCACCAATGTCCAGACCCTGCTGGTGGCCGTGCATCATCTGGATGTAGGCTGGCGACCGTCCGATATGACCCAACGCAACGGCCGAATCATCCGTCAGGGCAACAAAAACAAACAAGTTTACGTCTATAATTACGTCACGGAGGGGACATTCGACGCCTACCTCTGGCAAACGCTGGAAAACAAGCAGAAGTTTATTTCGCAGATCATGACGAGCAAATCTCCGATGCGCTCCTGTGATGATGTGGATGAGCAGGCTCTTTCGTATGCCGAGGTCAAGGCCCTATGCGCAGGCGACCCGCGCATCCGGGAAAAGATGGATCTGGATGTGCAGGTAGCAAAGCTCAAGGTGCTGCGCTCGGATTACCAGAACCAGAAATATCGTCTGGAAGATAAGCTGCTCAAGCATTACCCGGAGGAAATTCAGAAAGCGAAGAACCGTATTGCGGCTCTGAAAAACGATGCCCAAATCGCAGACGCACACCCGCAGGATAAGGAGAACTTCTGCGGCATGACGATCAAGGGCATGGTGTTCGATGAGAAAAAAGCCGCTGGTGAGCGGCTGATGCTCGCCTGCAAGGAGATGCCGAATGCGGATATGATGCTGCTGGGCACCTATCGCGGCTTTGAGCTGAACATTCGCTTTGACAGTTTCAAGAATGAGCATCAAATCGTTCTCCGCGGCGAGCTGAGTTATCCGGTACCGCTGGGCGATGACCCTCGCGGCAACATCGTCCGTCTGGACAATGCCATCGGCAATTTTGCCGACCGCATTGCCGATGCTGATGCCGCACTGGATTCTCTGGAACAGCAGAAGCAGGCCGCAGAGGTTGAAATCGCCAAGCCGTTTGCGCAGGAGGA
The DNA here is from genome assembly GCF_003603005.1 of Faecalibacterium sp. AF27-11BH. Taxonomy (NCBI): domain Bacteria; kingdom Bacillati; phylum Bacillota; class Clostridia; order Eubacteriales; family Oscillospiraceae; genus Faecalibacterium; species Faecalibacterium sp. AF27-11BH. The sequence goes on along the minus strand of NZ_QVGS01000017.1, from coordinate 29,779 downwards.
AGAACTGCAAACCAAATCTGCCCGCCTTGCAGAATTGGATGCGCTGTTGAACATGGAGCATCAGTCCAGCCGGACAGAACCCGAAGCGGAAGAAAAGCCGGATGCCCGCCCCTCTGTGCTGGCAGCTCTGGAAGAAAAGGCTGATAAAGTGGAGCCTGTCCGACCATTCAAATCTTACTTGGATAAGGATGGTGATGCCCGGTGACGGAGCACCGTGACCAGCAGATCCATTTTCGTGTCAGCAAAGTCGAACTGGAACGCATTCGTCAGAAGATGGAAAGTTGCGGTATTTTGAGCATTGGCTCTTATCTGCGAAAAATGGCTCTGGATGGTTACTGCCTGAATCTTGATTTACCACAGCTGCGTCGGATGGCGTACCTTCTTCAGAATTGCAGCAACAACCTGAATCAGGTGGCGAAACGGGCCAGTGAAAGCGGGCAGCTCTATGCCGCCGATTTAGAGGACTTGCGTAGTCGGTTGGATGAGCTGATAGCTATTGGCAAGCAACTTCTCGCCAAACTCACCGAACTCTAAAAAATTTCCCGCAGTAGGAGGCTGCGGGTTTACATAACGGTTGACACCCTTGCAAGGCAAGGGGCGATACCTTTATAATAGGGGCGAAAAAGAAAGGCTGGTGTTTGATATGAGGTTTTTATTCAAGATGATGCTTGCCCCGATCTCTCTGTTCGTGGCTTTTCTGGCTCTGATGGCAAAGTGGCTGCTTACTCTGTCCAGCTATGTTGTCGCGCCGTTGATGCTGTATATCTTTGGCTGCGGCATCTACACCGTCTACCGCCAGACTTGGGATCAATTTCTGATTCTGCTGGTTGCCGAATTTCTCTGCTTTGTCCTTTTTGTCGGCGCAACTGCAATGGTGGAGGGCGTTGAGAAATTCAGCGGTTGGCTCCGGGACCTGATTTGATTTTGAATCTTCTTGCCGCCTTCGGGCGGCTTTTTCATTTAGGAGGTGATCTGCTCTGGCTGCTACTCGTCTGATCGCACTGCATCAGCACAAAGGAAAATCTATCGCCGCCTGCCTAAAAGACCGCACTGACTATGCACAGAACCCCGACAAGACTGAAAAGGGCGAGCTTGTCAGTAGTTATCAATGCAGCCCGCTTACCGTGGATGAGGAGTTCATGCTCACAAAGAAGCTATACGAGCAGGCCACCGGGCGCAGCCAAAAAAGCAATGTCATCGCCTATCAGATACGGCAATCCTTCCGGCCCGGTGAAATCACGGCAGAGGAAGCCAACCGCATCGGCTACGAACTGGCCTCCCGATTTCTGAAAGGCAAACACGCCTTTATTGTTGCCACTCATACTGACCGGGAACACATCCACAACCATATCATCTACAATTCCACTGCACTGGACGGCACCCGGAAATTTCGGGATTTTTTCTTTTCCGGTCTGGCAGTGCAGCGATTGAGCGATCTGATCTGTCTGGAACATCAGCTTTCCGTAATCGAAAAGAAGCCTTACCGGGAGCGGCAGAAGCGCATCACTTACCCGCCAAGGGAAAGCAACCGCGACCGGCTGTGCGGTATCATCGATGAAATTTTGCAGCAGGAACCCACCGACTACGAAGAATTTTTGCAAAAGCTGGAACAGCAGGGCTATGAAATCAAACGCGGCAAATACACTTCCGTCAAGGGCGCACGGCAGAAGCGCTTTATCCGTTTCAAGACACTGGGTGCTGGGTACAGTGAGGAAGAAATCAAGGCGGTGTTGGCTGGTAGGGCAAAGCATCATCCCCATCAGAAACAGCCACCAAAGGAACAGACATTTCAGTTGCTGGTGGACATTCAAGCGAAACTTGCCGAGGGCAAGGGCGGTGGATACGAGCGTTGGGCGAAGAAGCACAACCTGAAAGAGATGTCCAAAACGCTGATTTTTCTGCAACAGCAGAAAATCAGCAGCGCAGACGAGCTAAAGGAACGTGCGGATGCTGCACTTTCTCGCTATCACGAACTGGGCGATTCCATCAAAACCTCTGAGAAGCGGCTGGCAGAAATCGCAGTGCTGAAAGCACACATCATCAACTATGCCAAGACTCGACCTGTGTATGATGCCTACCGTAAAGCTGGGTACAGCAAAAAGTTTTTGGAAGAGCACTGCACAGAAATCACGCTGCACAAGGCGGCGAAAGCGGCGTTTGATGAATCCAATTTGAAAACGCTCCCCAAGATTAAGGAGTTGGATGCGGAATATTCCAAACTGCTGACAGAAAAGAAAGCACGCTACCCGGACTACCGCAAGGCGCGCGATGAGATGCAGGAGCTTCTTCGAGCGCAGAAAAATATCGAGCTTTTCTTTGATGAGGAAAAGGATCCAAAGCAAACCGAACATTCCAGATAAACAATACGACCCTGAGAACTTTGCCGCTTATCCGGCAAGGTTCTCGGGGCCTTTTCTGCTTATTACTCAGTCTATACTCAGAGCAGCATTTCCGGCGCTTTCAATTTGTTTGGCAATCATGTTTTCCAGTTCCTGCGTGATCGTTGCACAATTTGCAACTCGGTAATTCCAGAAATAAGAAACACCTTCGCACTCTTCCACGGACAAATCACTGTTGACCAAAAGCAGTCGGTCGGAGGTTACTTTCAGCTTTTCGCATAGAGAAGCGTATTTTCCATAATCAATACTTCGGCTGGACGATTTGGCTTCCACCCAGAAGAATTTTCCGTTGATGGAAAACGCAACATCCAGTTCATGCGTGCTCCCTGCGGATGCCGCTTCTGAAAGAATCACATTGGAGCAAAGCGAAACTTCTGCACCCTGCTCCTCCTGATAGCGATTCAAAATCTGCTGAACCTGATGCTCCACAAAAAGTTCCAGCCACTTCCCGCTCAGGAAATGCCGGACAGTCTCATTTTGCGCAAGCTCATAGACGATATTCTGCGGATAGATCACAATGGATGCAAAAAGTCCCATTTTATCCCACGTCTGAGCGATTTCCGAAAGTGTGGCAAACGAATTCTTGGAAGTACCCTTTGGGATACGGAACGAAAAAGAGCCGTCACTCTGCATATGTGTCCGAATAAACTGCAAGAAATCCACCACTACCGGGTCGCAAAGAGCTTCGCCTGTTTTCCATGCCATCCGCTGAACGGCAATCGGCGGAAGTTTTTTCGGTACGACCTGCTGAACGATTTTATACCCACAGCGTTCCAGATGTTCCAATGCGGTCAAAGGCTTCGGAGGGATTTTTTCTTTAACTTCGGACTTTTCTGCACCGGATGTATTCTCAGTCAGATAGTTAAACTTCCATCCGTATTCCCAAGCAGGCGAACGGGTCAACATACCGACTGCATGAAATCCGCTGTCATGCTCCTCCATCGGAAATGTAATTTTGTTCTTCTGGATATTGATTTGGAGCGTTTTGTTTTTCAGTGCTTTCTGATAAGTGTCAAGAAGGAATTCCTTTCCCTTATACGCCAGCTCACTGGAATTATTTGCAGAAAGACCAGCATTTTTTGCCAAAGAGAGAAGCAGGCAGGTCACTTTGGGCAGCTCAAGGATATGCTCCATCTGCGCAATGTCCGGAATCACTTCCGCATTTGCATTATCGGACTGCGGCGATTCGTCTACCGGAATCTCTTTTGCTGGTGCAGAAACTTCGGGTGTCGTTTCTGAAGCAACCTCAGATTTTCCGGATTTAGGCAGAGGTTTTGGCTCCGTGTAAACTTCCGCAATGAATGATTCATAGGAATCGATGCACGGAAGTTTTCCTGCCGCTGCAAGTCCTACATAGATTGCAACTGCTCGCGAGGAATCGCCATAATACTTTTTTGAATCCGCTGCGGCAGCAATATCAGAAAAGGCATTATATCTGCTCAGCTGCGCAGCCTTTTCCGGGGACTGCTTCAACGCACGGCAATAGAGCCACTCAAAGAACGAATCCGGGTACGGCTCTGTCGGATACTCACTTTCTTCCAGAGAGTAGCGCAGCAGCTCTCCACTGGTTCGCAGCCGAGTGTCCTTATGGACTTTGGGTGGCTCACAGGTCAGAAGGTCAGCGAATGGCCCACCATGTTCAAACACTTTGGTGGCTTCAAAAACCGTGCTGATGGGTACATCCTGCGCAACAGAATCCAGATGCAGCAAAAGCCGCAGAGAAGAAACACCTTCACCCTCCGGCTGAACGGATGCAGAGCTGACTTCCAGAATCGAAACATCCGGGTCTGTTGTATGGACGGCATCATGGACGGCACGGATATTCTGCCGCTTGCTGCCTTTTATCCATGTGAATGTCACCGGCTGTTCTCTGCAATAGGGATAGCCGGATATGGGAAAACAAATGGTTCGTGTTGCCATGAACACCTCCAACTTTTTAGGACAAACAAGTTTATGTAAATCAAGTATAGCACAATCCCGGATGTGCTGCATAGCACTATTTTCTGCTTCCGGAAATCCATCTGTGCAAAAAGTGCCGACACCACAGGCATCGGCACTCAGATTAAAAAGCATTTTGCAAAAATGCGCAGCCTGCATCCGTCGGATGCAGAACGCAAGGGGTTTGGGCACAGCCCAACAAGCATTTTGAATTTGATTTTTAGAAATCAGATTCAAAAATTGCAAGTTGGTACCAGCTTGCACTGCTTGCCACAACAATGCGTCCTTTTTGTCCGCAATTTGTAATTTTCAGATTGGAGAAAAACGCCATGGCAAAGACGAAGGCTGGAGAAAAAGCTCTCAACCTTGATTAGATTTTGTTTAACTGCCGGGATTATCTGCGCGCTGCGCGCAACTCCGGCTCGTTCTTTGAAAAGCGTGATATCCCCCGCAGTACAGCCCCGAAGTTCTCAAAAAGGTCATGGAACAGGTAGAGAACTTTGATGAGAACAATTAAGCATTTTCTCGTTTTAACGTGGGATTAGATTGCTGATCTGCCGGCCGTTTTTGTTCCACGGTCTCCACCCCCTGACGAATTCTCTTTAATAGTCAAGCAGGATAGGCACCTGCTGCTCCTCGGCAAACCGCATGGCCCGCCAGAACACGGAGAAGGCAAACTTGGCCAAGGATTGGGTGTCATACTGGGTGTGTTCCGGGATGTCTGCCTTGCTGTACTGTCCATCTGAGTCTACGGTTCCGTCTACCGGGTATCCCTCCGTGTCTGCCCAACCAAGGATAGTGTCCTCATCGGCCTGCCATGCCAGCTGGTTCAGCTTTTCCAGCTCCTTCCGCAGTCCGCCCAAGGTGGCGATCATCGTCTGATCATCGGTGGGCAGAGGGCCTTGGAATAGAAAGCTGTCGGTGAGGGGAAGCCACCAAGTCGCGCCCCGAAGCAGGGACCACACCCGCTCCTCGTCCGATGCAAGGCGGGCAATCAGGGGATGCTCCCCGAAGTCCCAGTCCTTCTCCACGGTGAGAGGCACCGGTTCCTCGTATGTATGACAGGCAGCCACCAGCAGCATAGCGCCAAAGGCATCCCAATCCGGCTTATCGGTGTAATAGGGCCGCTCGTTGTCCTCCGGCCATGGAGTGTAGTGCGGCTGGTTCGGCTGGGAAATGGCGGCTAAGATCTGATCCCGCCAGTCCTCCACTGCCGCCTGGATCTCAGCCGGGGACAGCTCCTCCTCGTTGTCGGCGGGTTCTCCATCCGGGGTGATCCGGTTAAAGGTGTATCCGTTTTCCTCCGCCCACTGCTGAACAACAGTTTTCCAGTTGTGAGAATAGTACCGGGTCAGCGGCCCGGCGTAAATATCAAGTCCCATAGCAATGTCTCCTTTTCTGTTATGCAGTCATTCTTTTGCTGGAGCGAACATCTGGTCAATCTTCTCCAGATCGTATTCCAAAATCCAGTCATGAAATTGATGATAGAGAGGCAATAGCAGCTTCTGTGAGCCGCCCAGCACATCCAGCCCACGGTCATCGTACAAATGGTAGAGGAACGGCCCCGGCCCAGCCAGATAGACGCTGGACACAAAGCCGTTCCAGCCGCCGATGTCCCCCAGAATGATTTCCCGAAGAAGCAGCTCTGGTTGAAAGCTGATCTTGCTGAGATCCCAGTAAAACTGCACTTGTGCATGGGTATCCCCATCTTCATCCTGCTCTGTGGCCGAAAGTTGTTCATCGGGAACTGGGAGGCCCACTCGCTGCCGGATAACGGTCAGCAGGGACTCGGCGGGTTCTTCATCGGGATACCCGTCGATCCGCAGAAGGTCCGGCACCGCCGGAAGTGCCCGATAGATCGCGGCGGCTCGGTCCAGCGCCCCCTGAACATAAGCGGGGTTGGTTTTCAGCTTCGCCGCACGCCTATCCAGATAGATTGGTTCCTCCCCGCCGATCTTAAAACGAATGCCCACCGGTGCATGGTAGAACAGAGGGTGTTCCAGCCCAGCCATGCCCAGATCATGTAAAATGTGTTCAAACCGCTTTGCCAGCATGGTATCCCTCCGTTCTCATGTCATTTCATACAGCAGAGCAGCATCACCCTGCACCAGTTCCAGATGGGAGCGCAGCGTATTAAGCCCGCTTTGCACCGCCTCGGTGGGCAGATCCCAGTCCGGGGCAATTTCAGCGGCCAGCTCCGGGAGATCCTGCTCCCGCAGAGCTGCCAGCAGTTGAGACGCCAGCTCTCCCTCCAGCAGAGCGCAGTCCAGGGTGTCTTCCGTCTGGGGAGCAGGAAAACGGACATCCAGATCCAGTTCGCTCTCACACCAGTCCCAGATGGCCATATAGACCGCGCCGGAGCAGTCACCGTCGGACAACTCCTGCCGCTGGTTATTTTTTATCAGATAAAAGGACGCGATCTGTGACATGGTGGTTCCTCCTAAATGTTATTCGCTTCCATCAGCCCTTCGGCCTGCAACCGGATCGCATAGAAAGCCCGCACCCAGTCCAGTTCCTGCTCCATGGAGTCCTCCAAAGCCAGCAGGCGGCGCTTGCCAAGCCTGCGATCCAGAAGGGCAAAGATACGGACAAGGGGATTCTCGCTGACAAGGCTTTTCTCGATGCTCTGGTTGTCAAAGATCCCAAACACCTCATAGAACACCTTTTGGTCAAAGGTGCCCTGCTCCAGCGCATAGGCATGAGCCTGATTGATGGCCTCTTTTGCGGAGTCGTGATCTTTCAGCGTGGTGGAGCGCAAGTGATGAAATTTCGTCCACACATTTTCAAAATAGGTGTAGTAGTTGCTCCGCAGCACTTCCACGCCGTCCACACGAATGGCGGCCCGGCCCTCATGGTCGGCGCTTTTGCTGTAACTGGTGGCAAAATACTGGATGTGGCCCCGGAGTGCCGGGCACAGGTAGTCATTCTCCAATTTGTTCCGGATTCCACTCCAAGTGGATACTCTACTGTTTGACATAGGTGTTGTTTCCTTTCTGCTGATTCCTACTGCTTTTGGAGATACTCCCGGAAGCATTCGATGAACTCCCGATTCCGCTTAGGGACATCGAACCCCTTCCGATGGGGGAAGAACCCCTCCTGTTCCACATCGTCCAGCAGCTTGGGCAGATTGGAAAACCGGGCAAAGAATGGTAGTGCATAGTCCTGGATCTGCCCGGAAATTTCCTGGATAGAGCGTTCCCGCTCCAGCAGAGTAGATACCTCATAGCGGGGGAAGTCATCATACCGGTGGGTCAGCCGGGCGATGGAGGTGCCCACGATACCATCATAGGTTTCCTCTGTCCCTTCCTGCTCACTGCGCCACTGGGCAATCACCGGGGAACTCACATCGAAGAAGGCAGTAAAAGTGGTGGAGCCAAAGCGGATGGAGGGGGAAAAGTAAAAGGAGAACACAAAGATGCCGTCTTTTTTGTAGATGTCATTTTTGCTCTTGCGGTATTTGTAGCCCAGCGGGTTCAAAGGCTCCGCGATCCGCTCACAGGTATAGATGAAGATCTCACGGGGCTTGGTTCCCTTGGGAAAATCCTTCTTCTCCATGTTGCCACCTCAATCAAAATCCATCCAGACCAGGTGCTTTCCGCAGTGGAGGCACCGGAACAGATAGCATTGCAGATGCCCGCCATTGACAGATTCCCGGATCATTTCTTTTTGCTCATCGTCCCACATCGGATCGTCCAGTACCTCCTCCAGCACACCCAGTGCCCGCAGTTCTCTGGCTCCCACATTACCCAAATAGGCGCAATAGTCACCACAATGGGCGCGCCAGTATTCCTGCTGCCAGCCGGAGTAGCCGGGGGTGCGGTGGATCAGCTCGTCCAGCTTCTCCGGATCGTCTACACCATTATCCAGAGAGCAATCGTCCTGGAAGCAGCCGTCATATTTCCGGGCTGCTTCGCCACTGGAGATACACTCCGGGCACAGATACTCAATATCCTCCACAGCGTAAAAGGGGCCTGTATAGAAAATATGGGTCGTCTTGCCACAGCAGTCGCAGACAACGCCGTCTGTGGATTCCTCAAAAGCCCCAGTTTCCAGAGGGTTTGGGTGATACCGGAAGGCGGGCAGGCCCAGCTGGGCCTGCCGTTCCTTCTCTTTCTGCTTTTCCTCCGGCGTTTTGGGCTTGGGGAGAGCATAATGATTGCCCCAGTTTTCCGCATAGTCCTTCAGCGTGCCCAGCCGCTTGAGGGTCTTTTTATCGGAACGATTTCCGATTTGGCAGAGCAGTTCGTAGGCGTCCTTCTTAAAGTCCAGCAGGTCATATACATCCACCAGCACTTCCTTGGCCTGCTGATCCTCACTCTGCTCAAGTTCTTCCTTGAAGGTATATAGAGCGCGGACATTGTCTGGACCTTCATTGGTCGCAACAAACTGTTTTTTTAGTTCGATATAGGTTTTCTGATATTCTGTCATTGGTCGCACCTCCCATCAATCCCACCAGAAGTACCAGACGGTGGACTGCCACAGGACATCTGCCAAGGAGCCAATGCTTCCATCCTCATTCTGATCCAGATCTGGGCAGAAACCATATTGCTCCACAGCCACCTCCATAGCTCTTTCCTTGGAGATCGGAGTTGGAAGTTCAAACTCCAATTTATCGTGGCTCATGGCGGCAGGAATGGCACCATGTTGCTCGAACCAATATTTCGCCACTGCCATCAGGTCCGGTGTGTCGGGACACTCATTCCAATTTCCAAAGGGCAGATAGGCGAAGATCTCCCAGGGGTTCTTTACCGGAATTTTAGCCAGAATGAGCGGATATGTCATTCCGGTATCATCGTTCCAATAGTTTGCGAAGCGGTCGATGGGTTCTCCGCCCTCCATCTCGCCCAGGACTTCCTCATCCCAGTCCAGATCATCGTCCTCGGCTTCTTCCTTGCGCTGGCCGGTCAATTCCTCCAAAATCGCCTTTCCGTCCTTAACAGGAGCGGAGAGCATCTTCTTCCGGTACTCCTCTACCGTTTTGAGGTCAAATTCATAGCAGTCCGCATCATGCTCCGGGTCGGCGTTCATTACCAGACATTCCAACAGCGTTTCATCATCCGCCTGGATAAGTACGGGAACAAAGCCCTCCCGTACCCCCAGCCGCTGGGCGTAGCTGTATGCCGACATGATGGGGTCATCATCTGCCATGGATGGGAAATAGGTACACTCGCAGTCCAGATACTCCATGATGGCATGAGCCACTTCGGAAGGCTCCAGCGTGTCCTCGTCGAAGTCCTGTCCCTGCCAGTTTTCAAAGCGTTCCTCAATCACTTGAGCCATGGTCTGATAGTATTTCTCATCAAATGGGATGAATAAGTATGCCTCCTGTTGAAATTCATTGGAGTGGTATCGGGACGGACCAAAATATTTCAGGGCATAGTCATCAATGTCGGCAGGATAGTAGGGGCTGTCGCCCTCTCCGTAGTAATAGCCTGCAAAGGCACGGCCTTGCTGATTGAACAGCACAGAGAACAGACAGCCGTCCAGCTCATCCCGGATAAACTCCCTCAGATCCACATTGGCAGGATCAGCTTTGACCTGTTTGGTCACTTCGCTGTATTCTTTCAGGAAGTCCTCGCCCATCAGGTCGTGCTCCATACACCAGCGCAGGTAGATGGCCATGTGGTTATAAGCATTGATGGGGTCAATAGGCAGTTCCTTCTCCTCAATGCTCTCAAGGTGATAGGAAGCGTCGTCCATCTCACCGTCAAAATTATCATTGGAAAGGGTGCCACGGGTGATTGCATTCTGGCGAGTGGGGTTTACAACAAAACTGATCCCCCTCATCTTGTTCAGCAGAGCGTCTACATCATGTTCCAGTTTATAGTCCAACTCGTCCTCATAAAGCGGAATGACCTGATAGAAGTTGACCTCCTCGCCGCCCGGCAGGGTGCAGACCTCGCCGCCCTCCTCTGTACTTTGGGGGCCGGTGAGAATGGCAGCACACAGCTTCGTATTTTCCGCAAAGTTCTCCTTGTTATCCATGGTATGTCCAAAGCCCAGCCAGGTATCGCTGGCAATGGGAAGGCGGGCCAAGGATTTCAGCAGGCGGATGGGCCAGTACCACTTTTCGTCTTTCATGGACTCCTGATCCAGCTTCCAGTCCGCAGGAAGGGCAATGGCCAGCTCCGCCCGCTCCAGCTTATATTCCGCCAGTTCCTCCGGCACATTCATCCGGTGAGCGCCCATGCCCATGGTGACCAGGGTGCAGTAGTCCCGCTCCTCAGAGGGCGGCACCACGCAGATGTCCACATGGATGTCGGGAGAAACCAGCTCATGGAACACATTCTCGAACTTGCCGAAATACTGCTCAATGTGCTCCTCGACGGCTTCCATCTCCTCCTCGGTGTAGACTTCGGGATTACTGAATTCTTCCTCATCCTGCGTGTCATCATTGTCTGAGTGGTCGCAGCTGTCATCCTCCGGATCTCCCTTTATAGGCTCGTAACCGATCTTCAGGGTCATCTGTTCTTCTGGCAGAGAGATGCCGGGGCTGCGGGTGATGGTGTGCTTATCGTCCGCAGAAAAACCGATGGTCTCGCCGTCTTGCAGCGTCACATCACACGCCAGCACATAGGAGGCAAGGCTTGCCAAAAAGTCCCGTAGTTCCTCCGGCTCAGCGTCGGTGTTCAACACCTCCATTTCCTCCTTGCCAAACACATCCATGCCGTAGGTGTAGCCGTTTAGGCCCCCCTCGCTCCGGTACAGGCCGAACCAAACCCAGTTGAAGATGGGCAGTTCGTCCTTTTTGAGCATATCGGTAAGGCCCTCATAGAAACGAGGCTCAAATACCACGCCGCTGGTGTAGACACCGGTGGCATATTTCTGCTTGCAGCACACTGCCATCGCCTTAGTGAACAGCTTACCCCGTTCCAGCAGTTTTTCCTCCTCGCCCAATACAGCCACCACGATATGGGCCTTGTGCGCTTTGGCCACCTCTACGGCCTCTGGCCACATATAGTTGTTTTCGGCGTTGATCTCCGCTTCATTGTCCGGGATGTGACCGTGGAAGAGTGTCACGATCAGCATCATGCCGCCGACCCGCATTACCACAGCGTCATCGCTGTTCTCATCATCTTCGTCGCCCTCATCCGGCTCCTCATCTACGATGCCCCATTCTTCCCGTAGATTCCGGATCAACTGCTCCTTGTCCCATTCCGCTTTGGAGAGGAGCACAGACCCGGCAAAGGAGCCCTTACGGTCAGTTTTCTCCTCGTCGGCGTCATCCTCAAGATCCTCTACATCTTCATCCGGATCATAGAGGGATTCATGCTCCAGTCCGCGGACAAATTCCTCAAAGCTGTCTGCCAGATGGGTAATCTTGTAGTCGTTTTCCTGATCCACATGGACTACCGCAGGCTCTCCCTGGGGGCCACAAACCCGGTAGTCCAGGAAGATCATATCGTGTCCGGCGCTGGGACAGTCGCAGATGGCCACTCCGATGGCAGGATACTCCCACTCATCGATCATAAACTGGCTTCCCAGCTCTCCGCAGAGGGAGCAGCTCTTTTCCCGCCCGATGCCGAAAATGCCGGTGATGGCCACATGGTCTTCTGCCCAACAGGTCGGCTCATCGCAGGGATAGCAGGTATTCACCGGAATGCCGCCGTTGTGCTGCTTCATCAGCCAGATATAGGCGGCGGGCAGCTTATAGCCCAGTTCCTCCTCCACGCTGGCGATCAGCTCATCGGAAGGCGGATCGCTGACATACTCTTTCAGCGCATACATACTGTCGTCCCAGAAGTTGGTGAGGTCGAAGCCCTCGAAGGGGGTATCACCGGGCACGAATTTGGCCTTCTTCCGGCTGCGCTGGCGTTTCCGGATCTCCGCCTTACACTCCTGAATCACCGCCGAGGCATTTTCGTCCTCCGGGTCCAACTCTGCCCACCGCTGGGCGTAGGGAATGGCCTTTTCCTCCTGACCATAGAGATACTGATAGCCGTAGGCCATCCGCATATTCCACTCCGCCTTGTCCTGGCCTTCCTCCCGGACGGACTCCAGCACCTCGATGGCGCGGCACAGGGCCTTGTCTCCCTTATAGCGAGGGGTGCCCTCGTCATGGTCCCCGATAATGGCGTAGTTTTCTAGCGCCCGTGCCAAGGCGTAGGCGGTGCGATAGTTCCTCCAGTCCTCCGGGATGGCATTCAGTGCCTGGATACAGCGGGTGTACTCGTCTTCGTCGTTCCACTGCTCCAGCTGAGCGAAGAATGCTTCGGCGTTCTGTTGGGTGTAAGGAATATAGTCCATGCCCGTCAGCGTTTCGTCCAACTCGTCATCCTGATTCTCAGTTTCTGTCCCATCATCTTGTTGCTTTAGGGGTACAGAACCGGCTTCACGGCGGAAGGTGTGGAAGATGGCCCATGGGATGTCCGTGCCTTCAAAGAACTCTTTCGCCATGTTCAGCGCCTCTTGGATGTCCCAGGCGATGAAGTCCACATAGCCACAGTAGAGGCCGGTAGCCCCGCCGGTGAGAGTGAGCACTTCCGAACCATCCCCGCCGGTGAGCACTTCCTCCAGTTTGTCCCGGAAGTCAAAAATTTTCTGACTGCCTTCCTCCTCCCGCAGGGTATCCAGGGGATAGCAGAAGAAGCCCGCCACCGCGCCGTCGGCATGGAGATCGTCCATAAAATCATTGTCGGCATTCAGATAGCCGTTGATGAGCGGCACACAGCAGGTGGAACCGGCCATTACATCCAGCCGCCAATCGGCGTCCGGGTCCTGTTTGGGTTCCATTTTGTAACCAAGGTAGCTCTCCAGATAGGCTTCCGGGTCGGTGGAGAGCTCCAGGCCCTGCTCCCGCAGTTTGTCGGGCAGCTGGGACAGGAGGAAGGACGGCTCTGCCTTGGGTTCCTCCAGCACATCAAAGCTGTCTATGTATCTCATGTGGGAGATCTCGCCCAGCACTTGGTCGGTGAGGGTAGTGAGCATCCACCAGGCCCGGCCTTCTTCCTCCCGGAGCATAGGCAGTAGCTTTTCGCAGTAGGCGGAGATGGCGAAGCTGTTTTCACCCTGCTCCTCCAGCCAGATCTGCACATCCTCCCCGGAGATGTCCCAGCCATCCTCGGTACGCAGGCCGATGTTCGGGAGGGGCTGACGGCCCACAAGGATGTTCCAGTGCTCCAGCACCTCCTTGGAGGCGTGTTTCTGGAAGTAGACCAGCTCAAACAGCTTGACCTTGTCACCCTCCGGAGTGAGGATCAGCTCGTACTTCTCGCCGTTGAAGCCCATCTCGAAGGAGATTTCATCAAAAACCAGATTCAGGGTTTCCTGCATTTGGGCCACGAGTTCTGCGCCGCGGGTATGGTCTTTGTCCTCGTCCATCATCTGGCGCAGCTCTGCTTCCATCTCGGCAAAGGTTTCCCACCAGTCCTCTGTCCTTTCCCGGAAGCACTCCGAGAACTGAGGCAGAGAAATACCCTTCTTGCACGAGTCAATTAGTTCCTCCATGTCCTGTCGGGTGTTGAGCTTCGGATCATCACCGGGATGCAGTTCCAGAGCTTTTTCAAAATGCCGCAGAGCGCGGCCCTCCTGATCCAGATAATAATAGGCATACCCCATACGGAAATTCCAGGAATAAGTATCTCCCAGTTCCTCCTCATGGGACTGCATCAGTTCCAGTGCCTGGTGAAGCAGCTTCCTTCCCTCCGGCTCGCTGGGGTCCGCCAGATTGTTGTAGGCGCGGGCCAGCTCCATATCAATTTCCGGGGTACGCTCCTCGGCGGGGATGGCCTCCAGCGCGTCAACGATTTTCAGGTGTTTGTCCTCCTCATGCCACTTCTGGCACTGCTTCAAAATGTCCATATCAGGGTCCTCCTCGTCCTCATCCGGTTTCCAGTCTTTGATCTGCTGGAACACGCCGTTCTCATCCCGCTCAAAGGCGCAGGGGGCGGGGGTGTTCAGCAGAGGAATGATGTCGGGATCGTCGTTGCAAATTGTGTTCAGCTTGTAAATCCCGGCGTTGTTGGGGTCGTCCATGTACGCCTCGCTCTCGTCACCAGCGGTGAAGCGCCAGCCACTGTCCCAGCCGCCGTCCGGCTTCTCCCTGTAGCAGTAGCCAACCTTGCAGCCCTCCACTGTGATGCGGTTGGTGGCGATACAGCCATCGGCACCCTCCCAGTCGGGGAGCAGATCTTTTACATCTTCCGCCTTTACATGGTAGTTCCGGTTGCGGCCAGAGGCTTCGTACAGCTCCTTCCGCAGCATCTCCACCTGAGAAGCCATATCCGTGATCTCATCCTCGCCCATCATCTCGCTGATGTCGTATTCCAGCGGGGCATGGACAAAGTCCGCCAGGGCCTTGTCCATGGCCTCGTGCTCCTCCGGCGTAGCAGTGATGCGGATACGGCGGGCGGGGGTGTTGTACTCGTCCAGATCCTGAAGGTTTACACTGCCACTGACGCTGCACTCCAGCAGGATGGCGGCCAGGTCGGTGACCACATCAATGGCGAAGTGGAAGTCCATCTCCACGCCGTCCGAATGGGTGAACTCCAGATACTCCACGGTCTGGCGGAAGTCCCAGTTCTGCTTGTCCAGACCAATCTTGGCGAAAATCTCGCTGAGGGGGATCTCCTCCTTTTTCTGATCCTCTAAAAATGCCACAAGGTTCAGACTGTCATCGGAACCGCCAATAAAGTTGCCCCAGTATTTTTTGATATACATGCGTCATGCCTCCTGTTCCGAGATCAGCCGCTTGATGAGCCAGTCCAAATGCTCTGACCACACAGGAGCGATCTCACCGCTGTCCTCGTTCTTCCAAAGATCCACAATCTCACGGATGCCGTCCTCGTCCGGCACCTCGTTTTTGATGTCGGTGAGCTGCCGCAGCAGGAAAGCAAGGGCTTCTTTGGATGCTGTGAAACCGGTGACTTTATCCCATATAGCTTCTTCATAATCGTAGTCCAGCTTGCCATTATCCTTCCATTGGAAATACAGCTCCGCCAGAGCCATCGCAGTATTGTCAAAGAGGAAGTCGATTTGTGAGAAGTCAGCTCCCAGCATGACTTCCTCTTTCATCAGTTCGATCATCTCGCCCAGATCCATTACCGGATGCTCCGGTACATATTCATTTTTGAGGATGTCCAGTACATCCAGCCCTTCGTCACGCTCTAATGCTTTTATGCCCCATGCTCCCATGTCGGCACCTCTCTTTCTTTATTTCGTATCAAGCTTCTATTGTCAATCATAGTTCTCCAACCGAATGATAGGCCGATAAAAGTCATAATCTCCGTTTAGTTCATTGTCCTCCTGCACTTCCGGCTTACAGTGGGGCGAACAGGGTAGGAAACCGAGAAATGGGCCCAGCCCACCGCAGATATTGCATCCGCCGTCACCGCCGCAGGTGGTAAGCCTATCAGCCTGCACCACTTCCCGCATATAGGGATCGTAGGCGATGGACAGGCCGAAGAAGTTGGGCTCCTCCATGTCATAGGGCCGGTTCTCATCCTCATCCATGTCCTCAAACCAGCGCAGACGCATGGAGTAGTCTAACCCATCTCCCCATGGAAACAGGGTCCGACACCCGCCGCCACACAGGTAGGCCCACTCGTCCGCCGTGGGCAGGGAGAAGCCCCTGTTTTCCAGCATGGCAAGAAGCGCATCGTAGTCTGTGTGGTTATAGATACAGATCTGAAAGCCCTTTTCCGTCCGCTCAATGCGGGCCGACTGATGCAAGGTAAGACTGCTGCTGTCACTCCAGGCAAAATCACGGAATTCCTTCAGCCAGTCAGGGTGGACAGTCAGTCTGGGATCATCCATTTTGACTGGCTCCCAGTTAATTTCCTCCAGCTCCCGGCCCACCAGCATGGGTCCAATGGCCGCCTGCCGAACAGGAGCCATGCTTTCCCGAATCATCTCCTCCGGGTCCCGCTCCATTTCCCATTCTCGGAACAGATACTCCAATTCCTCCCGGCTCTCCTGATTCAATCCCACGGCAAACTGCTCCCAGCCCAGGGTGACGGTATCGCCGGGGACAAAGACGAACTCCCGACCATCTTTCTTGAAGATGCCGGTGGTGCAGCTCTGGCCCCAGCGGTCAAAAGTATGTAGACCGAGAAAGGTCATATCATAACGGGCAGCCAGGCTCTCCATCAGCACCTGCTTCTCGATGTTTTCCATTTGATTGAATTGGGTGCGGAATAGTCTTTTGTTCATAACAAGTCCTCCTACAGCCTATCCAGGTTTTCCTGTAAATCGCCCTGCATCAAGTGCTGGGCAATGGCTTGGTTCAGTGCCTTATGGGGGTGATAGGCTGCCTGCTCTACATCGTGCAGGCACTCCTCCATCAATGCCTCCGGAGAAATGCCTTCCCGTTTGCCATAAAGATGGCCGAAGGCATAGCACACGGACTTGAGAAAGTCGAAAATATAGTCGTGATTTCCACGCATACTGGGCAGGTCGTTGAACGAGCCCATACCTCCGTATGCCCGAAGATGGTGGGCAACCTCCCGCCGCTGGTTCCAGTCCTGAATGTCCCGCTCCAACCAGTCGATCCAGTTTTGGAACTCTGGATGGTCTGCCAGAAGGATGGAGCGCAGACAGGTCAGAGCCTCGGTATAAATATCAGACTGTTTCATTGGCCATCGCTCCCCCAAATACCTCCATAGAGCACACCATCTTTTCCAAGGAACAACATCCGGCTGCGAAGCAGGCTGCACTGCTCCACAGCGACCTTGTTTCCGTCACAGGTGGGAATAGCCTCCTGTTTTTTCCCAAGGTGATCACCATGAGCGGTAAGGAAGTAGAATTTATCCCGTTGCTGGTATCCGCCTTGAAACAGGAAGGTATTGCCGGACGGGGCAACAGAAAAAGCTCCGCTTCCTTCGATTGGCAGTTCAAATACAAAGTCCTCTTTGAAGTTCGTCCGCACCAGCCGGAATTCATCGTAATAATAAAACCACAGGTTTTCTTCTTCGTCCAGGCTGATGGCGTAGCAGTCATAGATGGAATAGTTCTCATTCTTCCAGAGAGGAGTTCCCTCCGATGTCCATGCAATCAGGCCGCAAGCACCCAGAGGTTCATCCCAACCGTAATTACCAAATACACCTTCGTCAAAGTAGCTGGTAATGATGGTGCCATCTTTTTTTACCACACAGTCTTGAATGCCATCCCCCAGGCAGAAACGGGACAGCACAGCTCCGTCCCGGCTGACGATCCAGGCGTTCTGGTCGGGGCCGTTTTCCCGATAGGCGCATCTTGCCCCCAGCAGGAGGAAGTGATCACCTGCGGGCCGCAAATAATGAAACTGGAACTTCAAGAGGCCAAGAGGAAACAGCGTCGTTTCCAGCACCCGCTGTTCCGCCCAATCCAGCTGGATTTCCACTGCGGTATAGGTGGAAGGAGTGCTGAGCCAGTCCTTACCCTGTGTTTCGGACGGCTGTTCCATGAGAAGATAGACTTTTCCATCCCTTGCCGTGAAAAAGTCTGTCACTTCTGTGCCCTCCAGATGTTTTTCCCGGCGCAGCTGGTCCAGGTCAATGATGGAGAACAACGGCAGATTTTTGGCTTTTATAGGTTTGTTCATAGTGTCTCCTCCTGGCTACTTTAACGCTCCATCATAGGTGTGGCTTTCCCAGGCGGCCTCAAATTCCGCCTGCTCTATGACGCAGGCGTGGAACTCCTCACCCCAGACATGGGCGTTCAATTCCTCCACGGTGGGGATCGGCGTGATCTCGATGGCGCCGTCGTAAAGGTCAGGGATATTGCGGGTGCGGCCATCTGCAAAGATGTCAATGGAGCGGAGAGCCAGCCGCTCATTTTCTGTATCCACTTCATAGAGGATCACCGACGGTTCTCCCTCCGGTGCGTCCTCCCAAAAAAGCTTGATGTACTCCATCATTCCATTTCCCTCATTTGAACCAATGCCACCCCGTCATGGTGCCGGTTACCTCATCTATCTGTATTGCAATATCATAATTGCCGCGACAGCCCAGCAAGGCCGCGAGATGATCGTTTTCCATAATCAAATCATAAAACTCAACCGCTATGTCTTGGAATTCCTTCGGAATTTCCAGTGCAGAGAAGAAATCCACTGATTGAGCATTTTGGAAAAATTCAATGGCCGTTTTACTGCATTTTACTATAATCCCTGTTTGAGTGGTCAAATCTTTCATGCTTTCGCAACCTCGCTCATGTTCAGATACATCCCCATCGTTTTTTCATTGTCACAGGCCGCCCGGATCATTTTGGACAGCAGCATCAAATCGTCGATGTATTGGGAGTACACGCAGAACACATCCTCGTCAGAGTCGAAGTGAAACAGATCCACGCCGCTGTTATTTTCCTCGAACTCCTGGATCACGCCCCGGACCAGCCGCTCCCAGTCTCCGCTGCTTCCAGTCAGTCCCAGCCGACGGAATACTTCCGTCCGGAATCCATTGTTGATTTTCAGCAGAAGGGAGAGCGCATAGGGGTGGTGGGGAATGAGAAAGAATGGCGCAATCTGCTCCGGCTTCACCCAGATTTTGAAGGGCGGACGCGGGTCAGGTATCCAGGGCAAGATTTCCCATTCGTCCTCCGGCCGGTTTCCGTATTGGCAAAGGTCTTTCATAGTGTTCTCCTTTGTTCTGTCACATTTTTAATCCTGCTCTCGATAACTGGCTTCAATGTCAATGAACCGCACATACACGGCGCAGATTTTGCCCTTGGCGTCATACCCGAAGTAGACAGGATAGTAACCATCCCCCCAGCCGGAGGCAAAGATGGGCAGGTTGCAGTCCGTGCCCGGCACTGTCCAGTTGAGCCAGTCGCCGCAGTCCCCCTGATATTTGGGGTAGGCTTTGGCGTTTTCTTCCAGAAGATCGCAGAACAGGTCGTTGTAGGGGTCGATGTCCGGGTCTTCTTCTAAACGCTTGGCCCAGTATGCCTTGAAGGCCGCCTGGGTCTGGATGTCCGCGACACAGCCCATCCCGGCGTCTACGCCGAAACCGAAGTAGTCATCATCTCCCAGTGCCGCGTCCAGATCCTCGTTGCCCACCATGCCCAGCTCATAGCGGACAGGCTTTTCCTGAGAAACCTCCACCTTGACGCAGGCATAGCGGTCGCCGTATTGTTCGCTGGGCACCACGCAGATTTTTACGGGATAAGTTCCGGCGGGGATCGTTTGAAGGAACGGCAGAGTGTCCTCCAGTTCCACCAGCGGATCACAGGCGAATATCTGCCCGGTGGGGAAATGGACGACACCGATGTCCAGTACATCCACCGCCATGTTCCTAATCACTTTCTCTGTGAAATGGGCCTCCAAGTCATCTTTACAGGTCAATTTATCCTTGATTGCTTCGTATTTGTTCAACCATTCAGTTGTAGGCATATCAGTTTCCTCCTGTTGGTTCTGTTTTTTGATATACGCGCTCTTAGAGCCGTCCCAGTAGCAGTTCACACATCGGCCATTCTGGAAATGATGGTCACAATTCGGGTAGCCATAGAGAACATGGGCACATTCCGGGCACAGCCCCATCATCTGTGAGGAGCCTTTGAAAAACAGGCTTCCGCACTCATCACAAAGGGCCAGTTCTTTTTCTGCCATAGGGCTCACCAGTCCCGTTCCCGGATAGCCTCCTCGGTGTCAATGGGGATGCCAAACCACTCCAGAATGTAGGCCACGGTTGCCGCGATACATTCCCGTGCCACCGTTTCGATCTCGCTGTCGTTCTCGTCAAACTCCTCCTGGAGATCATTGATGCCGCAGACCGCTTCGTCCAGCGTTTCCTGCACTACTTCAATGTCGTTTTCGCCGCTCTCCAGCAGGTCGATGACCTTCTGAAGCTCGTCTTTTACCTTGTCCACCAGAAAAGTGGGATAGTAATTGTCCTGATACATCTCGTCCAGCAGCTTGTAATTGGGGTCAAATGCTTTCATAGGGATTGCTCCTTTCCTCGTGTATGTCAGTCACGCTCAGCTCTCATGTGTGATACAGAAAATCTCCTTGTTCAAATCAAAGTAGATTACCATCAGTTCGTCGGTAATCTCCGGGTTAAAGGACAGATCCAGAATGAAAACTTGCTGGTTCATCTCGCTATCCACCAGACTGCCGAACCGCTTGAGCTTCAAAAAGTCAACCATCTCAGCAAAGGACAGTTTGGCTGGGTCGGTTCCCGGAAAAAGTTCCGCCACAATATCCGGGCCTACATCGTCCCGATGGAACTCCATGAAAAATGTCACAACGCTATGGTAGCGGCTGTCCTCGTCTGCCAGCGCCGCTTTGATGGCGGCTTTGGCCTTCTCCGCCAATTTCTCCGCCTCATCCAGCATTTCTCCCACCGCATCCATGGCAGCAGGATCGCCGGTCAGTTCTTCCTCTACATCGAAGAGAAAGGGTAGTCCCGATTCCTCGGGAAAGTTGAAGATTTCCTCGCCGGGTATATATGTAAAATCAATGCGTTTACAGTTCAGTTTCATAATGTTATCCTCCTTACCCCTCAATGTTGGCAGTTTTGAGGCCCTTTTTCAAGGAGCCGTAGACAGTCACCGCATGGTCGGTGAACATCTCATCGCAGTCAAACCAGGCTGTGAAGCTGCCGCCGGAGGTGACGGACAGGCTCGTCATGCTGATTCGTCGGGCAAGTTCTTCCTCTGTGATAGGGTCTGTTTTCGGATTGCGGGGATTTTCCTCATCTTGAGAAAGCCAGTTGTCGGCCAGCTCGGTCAGGTTCTTGGCTGCAAGCTCCCGCATGGCTTTGTCCCAGGTTTCACAGTCGGCCAGCAGCTTCTTGGCGGCACTGCGGGCGCGGGTCCAGGAGGGCTTGCTTTCAGCATTGACCTCCAGAGAAAGGAGCACATCCTTTCCGCACCACTGGATTTCTCCCTCGAAGGTATCATAGTCCTTGTCCAGCTTCAGTTCACCCAGCACCTGGTCCTGGATCACCACCGGCTTGTGGTACTCGTCCAGAACAGCCTGAAGTTCCGGGCAGTCCTCATGGGTCTTGACCACCTCGGAGATACACCAGGGCCATGCCACCAGATCATTTGCCCATTCTTCTTTCATCCGGCGGATCTTCAGGCGGCAGATCTGCTCGTTATGAAAGCGTTCCCAGCCCTTATCGCTGTTTCGTTCCTCGTCGGTGACTGGCCACTCCAGCCGCTCCTCTTTGGTGGTGACCTTGCCGGTGTCACAGAACACCATGCCCAGCGTCACAACAGTCATTTGCCAAAAGTTGCCCCTGTTGTTATATCCGCCCCCGATGCAGCGATTGATCAAAGCGACCACTTCCTGCTCCTCGGGCTCGTACATCTCATAAAATTCTTCAAACATAGATCATTCTCCTTATCCCTCTATATGATTGCGGTATTCCTTCTCCAGTTGGGTGTACCACCGTTGCAGCATGGTTTCCAGACTGGTTTTCCCTTTCCGATCAAAAAAAGCAAGGAACTTGTCCAGCAACTCAGGAAACAAATTCTTACCGATATTTGTCAGATCCTGATTGAGATAGACCATCCGCAGGATACGGCCCTGTCGGTCCAGAGGGTTCTTTTTCAGCAGCTCCTTTTCAAAGCAGAAGCGCAGGAATACCACATTTTCGTCGTAGAAGTCCTCCACCACAGCCGCGCCGATGCTGGTGTAGGTGATGTCGTACACCAAACGGCTCCAGTCGAATTTCTCGGCATAGAGCAGTTTCAGCGCCTTCGCCCAGTGTTCCTCCGGGATCACCAGCATCCTGTGCTGGGCGGTGCTGGAGTAGCCGCGATAGACGGGTTCCGGCTGCCCCAGCAGTTCACTCACGCTGTCGGCGTAGACGAAGCACAGCTCCTCATCGAACAGGCCACCAATGAAGTTGCCATTGCAGTACAGCATATAATTCTTGGACTTGGCCGGAGAGTAAGAGAGGTTGTATTCCTGCGAATCCAGGATTTTATGTACTTTGTTCAAAAAATCCATTGATGTCATCGGTTTGCTCCTTATTCCTCAAACTCGCCCTCGATCATTCCATTGAGATATTTTCCGGGATCAGCGATAAATTCCTCCCATTTGGCCAGGGGATGGAACTCCTCGTGCTCGATGTCCAGATACCACAGCTTTTTGTCCCTGGGGCTCCACAGCAGCAGGTAGTCGCTGTAATTGTCCATGGCCGCCATGAGGGAGAGCAGCCTTTTTCGTTTCCAGGTCATCTCCTGCACATCCATGTAGGCGTACAACTCCGCCCATTTCACCCACTCCTGCTCCGGGAATTCCAAACGCAGGGGGCCGGTCTTCAAGTATTCCACCAGCTTGGCGGGCAGCTTGTAGGGCATGAGCTGCCGGATCTTTTCCTGCTCATTGTGCCAGTCCTCCGGTTCCAGGGCTTTTAAGTAGTCGGCCAGCTCCTGATTTTTGTTCTGCACCGCCACGGTGTAAGGCCGGTCGCCGTATTTGTCGGCAATGGTGATGTCGACCCCCTGTTCCACGAGCCAGCGCACCATAGGGAAATCGTTGGAGCGGGCGGCCTCGGTGACAGGGGTGGAAGCATAAGGGAACACCATGTCCGGCTTGTGGTAATTGATGTCTGCACCTTTTTCCAGCAGGAGTTTGGCAAGTTTGGCCTCTCCATCAGATACAGCGGCCCGAAATGCCTCGCCGCCAAACTTGTCCACTGTGATCCCGGCTTGCTCCAGCACCGGGATATTCTCCGGGCGCTTGCCCCAGCGTACTTCCTGGAAGGCACGCTCTTTCTGCTTCGGGCTGAGTTTTGCGGCCTGTCCAGCAAAGAGGGTGACCACCTCCGGCCCACAACAGCGGGCAGCGGTGAGCAGCAGGGGCTGTTCCTCTGCCAGACCGGGATCAGCTCCATGCCCCAGTAGGAAGTGAATCATGGGCACATCATTCCGAAAAACCGCGATCTCCAGTGGTGTGAGTTTGATATACTCGCTGAGCTGAATGGGGTCATCTAAATCCAGACCGCCCTGGAGCAGTACCTCCAGCTTGGAAGTGTCATAGTCACAAATGGCGGCAGCCGTTTCCGGGAGGGTCTCCCAGCGGCCAATATATGCAATTTGGTACATAAGGCACCCACTTTCGTTGTTGTTTCACTTTATAGGGAACGGTTCGGCCCAGCACCCGGCCCTTGCCAACGGCATTGGCTCCCTCATAGATCAAAAATTCCGCATTGTTTTCCAGCGGGGCATAGTCAATGGTATCTGGATATAGGGGTTGGGCATTTCCCAAAGCTGGTGTATCAAATGTACACTCGGTTCCGTCCAGAAAGCATACACCCAAATATTCTGTAGTTCCTGTGACCACAAAATGGGGACAATACTTTCCGCTGACCAGGCTGGGTGGTATTTTTCGTTTGCCGCTCCAGAAGATGACCTCCACATGGAGCACCGCCCGGTTTTCATCTGTCCCGATCACGCTGTCGCCCTCCTTTATCCCGTCATCTGGCTGCGGTATACTCATGCCAACTCTGCGTCCAGTATCTGGACTTGTTTTCCTTCCTCGTTCACATAGTAAAGGGCGATATAGTCGATGCCGTCCCGCTTGACCTGTTCCCAAGGCATACGCTCGCCGTTAATCAGTTCCACAGTATCCGCCTCATCCGGTTCGAAGTCTTCTTTTTCGTCCTCGTAGTCCACGCTGTACCCCAGCTCCAGCACCAACTTGGAGGCGGGGATCTCATACCGCTTGAGGGGGCGGTGCTCCAGCTCGGATGGATCATGTTCATCGCAGAACATATTGTCGTAGCCATGCCGTCCACCGTCAAAGATGACGAACTCCTCGCCGCTCTCCGGGTCACGGGCTGTCACCAGTCCGGGGGCCTCGTCGCTATCTATGATATAGGATTGGGGTTCTCCTTTCACCGTGAGCAGATCTCCGTAATACCAAACCTCCAGCAGTTCATTGCCGGTGGTGGAACAAAGTATCACGGTGGGCAAACGCTTCTCCGCCCATTCTTTCACATGGCCGATGAGCCAGGTGGGATATTTCTCAGTCATCATAGTCTTTCTCCTCCTATTTCAATTTCAGCACAAATCCCCAGATACTCACCACAATCAAGAGGACACCCAGCAGAAAGAAAACCACACGCCGGTATCCTCTGCTGTGTCGATGGGCATCCCGCGTACCAGTGGGGTCGCAGAGCCAGTTCCAGTTGCGGATCGCTCCAAACAAAATCACGGCCCCGATGAGCACCGAGGCAATGTACCAATGCTCTTGTAAAAATGCTGTGATCTGTTCGCTGTTCATTTACAGATACCCCCCCTTTTTTTACATCATTGGGAGTTTCCTTTCGGATGATTTCCTCCCGCTCTTTTAAATCCAGCTCCAGAGCTTTTTCCTCCTCCAGATATTCCTCGCAGTCCCGAACCAGTTTTTGGGCGGCTGGGTCATCCGGGACCAGGGCCAGCCAGTGCTTGGCGTATTCATAGGCGGAGGCGGCGGAACGGTATGCCATCAGGCAGGAATAGCCCATCCGGGCGTTCCAGTAGGGATCGTTCTCACCCTGGGCGCGGACGGACTCCAGCAGCTCAATGGCGTGTCGGATGAGATCCCCGTCCACTTCACCGTCGGTCCCATGCTCTCCATGATCTCCCAGCACCGCCAGATTGCTGTAAGCCCGACTCAGCTTGACGGTCAGCAGATAGCCCCGCTCCTGTTCCGGGATGGCTTCGATGGCCCGGATACACCGGGAATACTCGTCCTTCTTATTCCATTGCTCAAGCTGCTCCAGCAGCTCTGCTTTTTCTGCCTGATTCATCATTTCACCGCCTTTTCCGTGTCATCCTTTGCCTTTTTTGAAGTGTCCGCTGCCTCGCCAGGTGTTGACCACACAGGTGAAGATCTGGCCGCAGTGCTTGCACCTAATCATGTGAGCCATAATTTCGTCTGCCCAGCCATCCTCTGTCTTTACCTTCTCCAGTGGGCAGGTGGATTCCTCTTGCATCAGTTCAAATTCCCCCTCCGACACCAACTGCTGAATGTAAGCAATACAGGCCAGATAGTCCTTTGGGGCGTCAAATTTTCTCCATGTTTGAATGTTTCGGCAGTGCTCGCACATAGTGGACGCCTCCTTACGCAAATACCTGCTGGTATTTCTCTTTTCATACTGTGCGACTTTTTCAGGTCTGCTGGTGCTGCATGGACACGATCTGGCAGTCCGAGCAGAACTCCACATAGAGCGTGCCCTCCGCACAGTCAAACACCGTATCCCACTGGATCTGTGCCAGATACTTCATAGGCTTCCCACAGTGGGGACAAGTGGCATATTCTGCATCCTGCACCCAGTTGCCAAAGCCGCCGATGGTATTCACATCCTGACAGGCCGCACCGTAAAACAGGGACACAGGCGCTTCGCCCAGCACAAAGGGATTTTCCGTGAGGGCCTTGTACTCCTCGGGACTGACATAGCAATCCGTCTTCTCCGCGCCGTCAAAGAGTTCGGAGGGAAAGACCTCCACGCCGCCATCCAGAGCGAACCGGTTGAAGGCGGGGCCTTTGAGGAATCCCACGCAGCTGGGGCAGCAGGTGGCAGTCAGAATACCATCCAGCCCCAGGAACCGGAGCCGCTCATCCCGGCCATCCAGCACCAAAATATCCACCATCCGCCCGCCGCAGTGGGGACAGGTGTCCTCCCGTGCCCGGCCAATGCGGACGGGAGATTTCTCGCTGGTGGTTCCCTTGACCATAGGATAGCAGGTATCGAAGTTGAGCTGGATTTTCTGGCCCTCCTTGTCGAAGGTCCAGCCTCCGATCTGCGCATAGCTGGATGGGTCTACATAGAGGCCCTTGCGCCAGGGCCGGGGATTTCGCTCCAGCTCCAGCAGAGTCTCCATTGCCTTGTCATCTCCTTGCATAGCAAGGCAACTCATCAGGTTGGAGGCCGCGCTGGAATATTCTGCGGACAACAGCGCATGGATCAGACCATCCCGCACATCGGCGGGAGCATGATAATAGATCTCACAGGGCCAGAACACCTCTGCGGCCAGTGCCACTCGCTGAATCTCCGGGGTGATGGCATCATGGTAGCCAAGCAGCTGCCAAAAGTCGGCGAACTCTGGGTCCTCCATATCAGCCAGCCTCTGGATGTTCTGTATCAAGTTTCTTTGTTTTTCGACAATTTGTTCCGGCATCCAGGCCAGAGCAGCTTGCCGTTCTTGCTCGCACTTACATTTCCAACACAATCCCTCATAACCCAATGGGGTTCCACAGCTGGGGCAGGTATATTTCAGACTCATGTTCTCATACTCCTTTCAGGCAATAAAAAAGCCCCACGCCGCACTGTCATAAAGACAGGCTGACGCAGGGCATGAAGAAGCCGCGTTGAAGGAGCCGCATCCACCAGCAGATGTAGTTTCTTCAACAACCAAAATATTTTTTTCGTATCTTAAAGCAGCAAATTGCTGTCCAATATATTTGTTCATAGCGGCACCATTTGTTCTGAGCGTAGTTTTATATCTTATTATATCACAGCACCCCTTCAATGAAAATATTTTGTTGGAAATGCTAATGAAAAATTTTTGTGAATTTGTTAAGGCGCAGGGGCTGTTATCTCCATAGTGTCTGGATGGATCAGAGTGATTACTTTTCCCTGATGCAAGGCATAGTTGACTGTCTGTGCTGTACCTGAGCGCAGCTTTTTCTGATTATCAAACACACCGATAAGGTACTCTGCATGATCGACCATATAATAATTTCTTTTTTTATAACTGGAAACATCCGCAGAATGTGAAATAACAATAGAATCGTTTGCGTTTTGGATCAGCTTTTTCAATCTATGTTTACTCTGATCCGGCCATTTAGAGTCATAGCCGATGAAGGGAACTACAACGATAATTTTAATATAAAAGTCAATATGCTTCATCCGGTTCGGTAGGTGCTGCGGTAATATCGCGGTAGAAAGTAGCCCATGCAGCTTCCTCATAGGGGCGCACGAAAAAGAAGCCAATGCTCAATGGAATTGTCAGCAGAAGAATCAGAGAAATCGCCATAGCCTCTGAACCGGTGAAATATCTGAGAATCAGAAAATACCCGGCATACAGTGGCAGCGCACAGAGCAGCTCCCAGCCAATGAAGCTGAAATCCAGACAGAACAGCCGCCATTTGTTGCCATCCATGATCCTCCGGGATTCTGTGATCGCTTCGTTTGCAGTCAGCGAAGGATGCTCTGTCATGATGTAAGGTGTCATCGCATAGCTGTATGTTTTCACGATTCCCGGAATCACCAACAGCAGTGTCCAGAGGGCGGTGTACAGACCCTGCAGGAAGTTCATGCAGAAGCCATCCCACAGACGGTCTTTCTGAGAGAACAGATCCGAGATGGCTGCATCCTTTCCATCTACAAGGTTCAGATTAAAACGAGCATATCCCAGTCGAGCTGCACCGCCCACGATCAGTTGGAGGACTGCCCACAGAACAATGCCGGCAAGCAGAACAGCAAGCAGCCGACCGCCGTTGGGCTGGGAGAACAGTTCAAAATGGATGTCCTTTGCCTGATTGGAATTGGATACGGCACTGTTGGAACTGCTCACAATGGTAGCACCGAGCGCACTGGCGGCAATACCTGTCAAAACAGCAGTTTTCCATTTTCCGCGCAGGGCATCGAGAGCGAGCATACGATAGTCGGCAGATACTTTCATAAAAGCAACCTCCTGTCTGAAAACGGCAAGGATTTGTGAAATAGGAAGATGATATGCCACTTTAATTTAGATACGTTTGAAAAGCTGAAAAAATTGCAGCATGAATGAAAAAGAGGCTGTTACACCGGTTTTATCCTTGTGCAACAGCCCCTTCCTTTACTTCAGCAGCTTGTCCAGTTCATCATATTGCATTACTGGAGCTTTGCAAGGATTTCTTCAGCCGTCATACCGCTGGCAAGCAGCTTCTTCAGCACATCTTCTGCTTCGCCCTTCTTTGCTTCTTCTGCTGCTTTTGCTTCGGCGGCAGCTTTTTTGTTTTCGGCTTTGGCAAGTTCCTTGGTGGCGGCTTTCAATTCTGCTTTCTTGGCTTTCAGCTGCGTCTTCAGATCATCGAGATTTGCAGTCAACGTAGCAACCTCAGATTCGATTTTCTCTTTTTTTGCGGCCTTTTCTGCAATGACTGCTACATAATCAACGCTGGCCTTTACAGTACGAGCCTTATTCTTGCTTCCCTTGGGTCTTGCCATAATAATTTCCTCCCATAAAGTGAAATAATTTGATACTTACAAGTATATTTCCAAATAGTCAGAATTGCAATAGGTAACATGAGCCGTCTTCAACTGCCAATGCAAATCTTATTCGGTATGCCCGAAGATCGTCGCAAATGTATTCCTTCAATGGTAACAATCATGGAGATTAGTGTTTATCTGGAGATTACCAAAGGATAAATAGAAGCAGTATTAAAGCCGTTCACCACGCAGATTTTCCAGCGTGGCGAACGGCTTTTTTGCTGCCCCTATATTTACAGGTAGGAGGAATCGAAGAAGTCTTTTAATGTAATTCCTAAACCCTGACAAATTCTTTCAATCGTCTCTACGCTTAACTGCCCTCCCCGACGGGCGGTGGTTTGAATCGTGGAGTACGATATTCCGCATTTCTTTGCCAATACACATAGATTCATATCACGCACTTGCATCAAATCCTGAACACGCTTGATCGTATCCACAAAAACTCCTCCCATCTTTTTAGTTCAAAACTTTTCCAACAATCTCGAATCTTTGCTCTGGAGATATAAGGATCGGCGAATATTTGGTGTTAAGAGAAACCAAAACCGGTTGGTTATGCACCACGCCATAGCTGTCGGTAAGGAACTCTGCTTGGGACTTGTCTGGGGTATGTTCATCGTATTTTTTCAGATATCCACAGTCATCATATACGAATATCCCGATATCCCCGCACTCAAGTTCTTCGCAGCGCTTCACCCATACAATCTGTCCGTTATGATAGCGTGGCTCCATACTATCACCGCTAACATATATCCCGAACTCGGCACCAGCCGGAACGCTACTGGCAGGCACTTGTATCTGCTGGAACATTTCACCCTCAAGAAAAGCTCCTAGACCTGCCGATACTGGCAACTCTGATACAGGCATCATTATGTAGTCGATTTCCGCGGGTTCTTCTGCGTCTGGCTGGTAGCGCCGGGATGCAATCAAGTCCATTTCGTACTCAGCGACCTTTTTTTGCCCGATGTCATTTAGAAGGGCGGGTTTCTGAAAGTTCTTTGTAAAGTAGGAAGGACCCTCCTTGATGTTCAATGCGTAGCAGATTGCAACTAGTTGGTAGATGCTAGGAGTGGTATAGCCTTTTTCCCATTTGCTGATTCCTTTATCACTGACATCGACGCCATAGTGACGGAGAAGTTCAGAGAAAGTTACAAGTGAATAGCCATTCCTTTTTCGTGTGCCTGCGAGAATCTGACCAACCTCATTGCTATCCCTCGCAGCGACTGCATCATAGCGCACTGTGGATGGGGCTATGTGCATTTTGGTGAGCATGGTTTTCTTTTTCATAACAAGAACACTCCTTTGTGATCCGGTAGCTCTATTATAGTATAGAAAATA
>NZ_QVGS01000016.1:0-62416 GCF_003603005.1 Faecalibacterium sp. AF27-11BH | reverse complement strand
AATTTTTAGCTTCGACAATGGCACGATTCATCCTTGTCAGTATGAAGATACGGACAGCTACGTTATCACCAAAACATTTGTAAATATTCGGCAGCATTTTTTGAACCAGCTTCTGAACGAAGAAACGTAATGCCGGGAAAGGACATTCCATATGAGTGATTCTACGTTGAAAGAGCTTTGGCAGCAGGTCGCTGAAAAGAAAAGCTGCGAAGCAAAACAGAAAGAACTGACCGCCCAGAGAGATACGCTTGCTGATTGCCTGAAAAAGCTGGAAAAATCCAAGCTGGCAGAGCAGGCTGATGTGGACCGTCTGGAGGGACACAGCCTTGCCGCATTTTTCTATCAAGTGATTGGAAAAATGGATGAAAAGCTGGACAAAGAACGGCAGGAAGCCTATGCAGCCCGCGTCAAGTACGATGCGGCTCTCCATGATCTTTCTTCCGTTGATGCCGACTTGAAGCAGATTCAAAATAGACTGGCACGGCTGTCCGATTGCGAAAGTCAGTATCAAGCTGCTCTTTCCGAAAAAATCAAAAGCATCAAAGTCTCTGCCCACCCTGCCGCACAGCAGATTGCGGAAAGCGAAAGCCGTATTGCCGCGCTGAAAGTCCAAAAACGGGAGCTGCTGGAAGCTATCAACGCCGGAAAGACCGCCCTGCATACGGTCAATGAAGTTCTGGAAACCCTCGACAATGCCGAGGGCTGGAGCACATGGGACGTAATGGGCGGCGGTTTGATGGCCGATCTTGCCATGTATGAGGAACTGGACGATGCACAGGAACAAATCGAACAGCTCCAAGTGGAACTGCGGCGGTTCAAAACTGAGCTTGCCGATGTTGAGATCACCGCAGACCTTCAGGTTACGGTGGACAGCTTTCTGAAATTTGCAGATTTCTTCTTTGACGGCCTCTTTGCAGACTGGGCGGTTCTGGATCACATCAATCAGGCACAGAGCAGGGTGGAAAACACCAAGGATCAAATCAAGCGAGTCCTTGCACTTCTGAAAAAGATGCGCGAAGATGTTGATGTCCAAATCGCTGACGAAAAAGAAAAGCAGGAGCAGCTTGCGGTGGAAACTGAGCTGTAGGGTTGGAGAGATTACTTTGTGTGCTCGGCGCAACTCAATCGTTTACCCGCCGAGAGAAAGCAACCGTGACCGCCTGTGCGGAATCATCGACACCATCCTTGCAGAGCAGCCGAAGGACTTTGAAGTTTTTCTTCAAAAGCTGATACAGCAGGGCTACGGGGTGAAGCGTGGCAAGCACACGGCGGCGAAGGGCAAGGAGCAGAAGATCAGCAGTGCCGACGAACTGCGGGAACGAGCAACGGCGGCGACGGAACGCTATCATGCCATGGGCGATTCCATCAAGGCGGCGGAAACGAGGTTGGCCGAAATCGCCGTGCCGCGCTTCGCAAGTTGGTATCCACCGTCTATCTGGAAAGCGATTTGAACCTTCCATTCAGAAAAAACGGAAAATTCTTATTCCAACTTGGGTATACTCCTGTTGTGTCCGACATGAAGAAAATCGTTCAGAAAACTGCCGCATTGTCTTTCCCCAAATGGGCGTTAGCCGTATGGGATATGGATACTTCAACATTATATATGGTCAAATACGACAGAAGTCATTGATTTTCTTTGTTTATCTGTGATACCATTCGTTACGAGACCAACGGCGTTGCTCTCTTCGCCTATGGTTGAGACTCCGGCACTCAAAGAAATTTTCCGAAAAACACAACGAGGTGACCATTTTTGAAACGTCGAACTTTTCTTGTCTGCACCGCTGCACTTTTTTGCGGTGCGCTTCTGGCAGGAGGCTGCACTCAAAAAACTTCTCAGCCCGTCCTTCAGCAAATTGAATACTCCAATTTGGCAGATTCGGATACACAAGCTCTTCTTTCCAAGCTTTTGCAGGATGCCGGCGTATCCGACCTACGGATACAGACCTTCTTTGATCATGTGCAAAAGTTCAACAATGCTGTGGACCCGGCATGGCTCACCACAGGGTTTGAAAATGCCAAGCCTTCGGATCTGAAATACGATCCTTACTCCATGCAGGACGCATGGACGGAAAAATATGACACCTTCCCCGGCTGGAACTGTCGGATTACCGCTTGTGGGCTGTTCGGTGATTTTATCACTGTCACGGGCAAGGCAGACCTTGACTCAGCCGAGGACACCCTGTTTATGGACTATGAAACACTGGATTCTGACCCGGAATCCCTTTGCGGCGACGAACGGCAAAAGTTTGATGCGCTGTTTGCCCCGGTTAAAACCACCAATACGACCGATATTCCTACCCATTTGAAAACGATTCAGCAGGAATGGAAGAAACGCGGCCTCTCCTTCGTAGAAGATGATAAGATCCGTCTTGTCTCCGTAGTCCTGCACGATCAGTTCTCTGAAACGGACAATTCTCTTATGATCGGTCATGTCGGCGTTATGATTCCCACATCGGATGCGGTATATTTCGTCGAAAAGGTCGCTTTTCAGGAGCCGTATCGCTTGTTGAAGTTCAAAAATCGGACCGAGTTGAGCGATTATCTGATGCTGAAATACGACAACTCGTGGGGACAGGATACCGCCCACACCTTTATTATGGAAAATTCAGACCTGATGGACGGCTGGCGCATTCTTGACGAACAGGAAAACGCAAGCTGAAAGTATATTATTCGTTGGAAGCCGTTCGATCTAACAAACCTTTCGCCCTCTGATGCTAAAAAGACGCTGCAACCTCTCACCCAGAGGCGGCAGCGTCCTTTTTATATCGGAATGTTTGGTTCGCAGGGGAACTCCGGGCTTATGACAGGGTATGTATAATGTGCAGAGCCATATCAGCATTTTCTTTGTCCACAAACACCTCTGTGACATACCTCGGTTTTATGCCGAGAGTTCCAATTCTCGCTTGGTCAAATGTGTTATGCCGATTGACATCTTTGGATTTGCAATAGAATTTAATTCCAGCTGCCGCCAACGCATCCGTGATGCGATTGCATTGGTAAGGGTCAGAAACTGTTGCAACTAGCGATTTGAAAAAATGCTCTAACATAAAGAGACCTCCTTGTATACCCTCTAATCTCGTACAAAGCCATCCGGCACATAATGGTCGCTGTATCCATTCGGGAGCTATTCCAATAGCCGTTCCATGCAAAGTTCCTGCTCTGCCATGATGGATTCATCCGTTGGGTCGTAGACTTGTTGGCTGTGGATCGCATTTTTTATCGGCATGGTTCTACTCTCCTTATTTATAAGAAATCTTTCTCATTTTTCAGTAGATTCTTCCAGATTCTTTCGGTACTGTGCCGGACTGACACCATACTCTTTCTTGAATACCCGGCTAAAATAGAGTGGGTTATCATACCCTACGATCTCTGCAATTTCTCCAATATTGTATTCGGTATTCTCCAATAAGCTTTGTGCATTTACCATCCGAAGGGACAGGATGTATTGTGCAGGGCTTATTTTCATGTACAGCTTAAAATTACGGATAAACCAGTTCGTACTGATATGCAGCGATTCTGCGTAATCGTCCACACTGACCTTTGTGTTATAGTTCTCGTTAAAGTAGGCAACGGCGGCTTCGATTTCTTCGGGGATGCTTGTAGTTGTTTTCTCGCTTTCCTGCTGTTGCCTGCTTACTAAAAGCAGAATGATGTTGAAGAGAGAAGCAATATAGTCTTCATAGCCATATTCGCATTGTTGCAGTTCCCGGATGATCTTTCGGAACAGCATTTTGTAATCCGGCAGTGTGCCGCTGTAAAAAACGTGCTTGTCCAAGGGTATTCCGTGATAGTTCAGGATGTTTTTGACATCGTATCCTGTAAAGTGAATCCAGAACACCTCTGGATGATCTTCTACATAGTAGACATACTTCTGGATTTCTTTCGGCTGATACAGCACCATGTGTCCAGAAGTCACCACTTCCTCAACACCATCGAACCAGAAGTGTGCTTTACCAGATGCCACATAGAGGATTTGATAGTCTCTGCGACCCTTTGCCCAAAAAGTAGGCAGCTTAGGGCGTTTTTTCAAGCGATAAGTGCCGCAACTGCCTACGACCAGCGGCTTTGAGTAGTCTTTGAAATCCAAACGGGAGTTGTTCAAATATCCTGAGTTGAAATACATCCCTGCGTCCTCCTCATCTTCAGAGATTTTACAGTGATTTGGGAAATGTTCTATCAAAAAATTACAAACTCTTTGATTTTGTGCATATTCTGTTCCATCTTGTCTATATCTTTTCGTTCCATTAGATTCTATAATATTTTCAGACGGAACGCAAGAGATTTGGGCAACTTGCGTAATGAGAATTCCAGTCTGAAGTGCGCAGCAGATTGGTCGCGCCCATACAAAACAAGCAAGATGGGAGAAAGCACAATGACTGAGAAACGTTATCTAAAGTGGTATAATAAAGTCGGCTATGGTTCAGGCGATATTGCAGGCAACGTGGTGTATGCATTCCTGTCCTCCTTCGTCATGATCTATCTGACCAACACCGTTGGCCTGAACCCCGGTATTGTCGGCACTCTGATTGCAGTTTCCAAACTGCTGGACGGTGTGACGGACATTTTCTTTGGTTCTTTGATTGACAAAACGCATTCTAAGATGGGCAAAGCCCGTCCTTGGATGCTGTACGGCTACATTGGCTGTGCCATTACGCTGGTGGCAATTTTCGCCATCCCGACCAATCTGGGACAGTTTGCACAGTACGCATGGTTCCTGATCGCATATACTCTGCTGAACGCTGTATTCTACACTGCCAACAACATTGCTTACTCTGCACTGACTGCTCTCGTCACGAAGAACAGTGCCGAACAGGTCGAGATGGGTTCTTGGCGTTTCATGTTCGCCTTTGCCACCAGCCTGCTCATCCAGTCCATCACGCTGGGTGCTGTTACGGCATTGGGCGGTGGTGCTGCCGGTTGGCGCACTGTTGCAATCATCTACGCCATCATCGGTCTGCTTGTCAACACCCTCTCCGTTTTCTCCGTGAAGGAACTGCCGGAAGGCGAATTGGTGGATACCACCGACAAAAAGGAAATCGAGCAGGACGAAAAGTACAATCTGGTTCAGGCTGCAAAGCTGCTTGCTGGTAACAAATATTATATGATGATCTGCGTCACCTACATTTTGCAGCAGATCTACGGTGCCATGATCAGCATGGGCACCTACTATGCAACCTACATCCTTGGCAACCAGAATCTGTTCGGTGTATTCTCTTGGGCAATCAACATTCCTCTGATCATCGCACTGGTGTTCACCCCGACCTTGGTTGCAAAGTGGAATGGAATGTATAAGCTGAATGTAATGAGCTATACTCTGGCAACGATTTCTCGTGCACTGGTTGCTGTAGCTGGTTACATGGGCAGCGGCAATGTGACCTTGATGCTGCTCTTTACTGCAATCGCAGCTCTTGGTCAGGGTCCTTGGCAGGGCGATATGAACGCTGTGATTGCTGCTTGCTCTGAATATACTTGGCTGACGAAGCACAAGCGTGTGGACGGAACGATGTACTCCTGCACTTCTCTGGGCGTAAAACTTGGCGGCGGTCTGGGTACTGCCATCACCGGCTGGCTGCTGGCAGCAAGCCATTTTGACAGCGCTCTGACCGTTCAGCCGGATTCCTGCATCAATATGCTGAAGATCATGTATCTGGTGATTCCGTTTGCTCTGGATGCCATCATCACCTTCATTCTGTCTCATCTGAAAGTTGAAGAAGCAAATGAAAAACTGCGTGCAGCAGTCTGATAACAAGCCATTATCATTTCTCCTTCATCTGCTGTTCCCCGGAGGAATCCAGCGATTCCTCCGGGGAGGCTGGAGAAATATTATAAAATTATAAAAGGTAAATGAGGAAATACTATGGCTGCATTTGATTTTGCAAAAGTAAAAGACCCCACCTTTTTCAAGGAAAACGTGCTGAATGCTCATGCAAGTTTCCGTACTTACGCTTCCCGCGAAGAATATCGGACAGGCTCCTCTTCTTTGGCGCTGAAGCTGGACGGTATCTGGAAATTCGCCTACGCAAAGAACTACACCAGTGCCATCCCCGGCTTTGAAAAGACGGATTACGATTGCAGCGGCTGGGATGACATTCATGTTCCGGCACACATCCAGATGGAGGGCTACGACATTCCCCAGTACGCGAATATTCAGTATCCGTGGGATGGCCGTGAAGAAGTACAGCCGGGTGAGATCCCGCAGCGGTTCAATCCGGTGGCAAGCTATGTAAAATACTTCGAGCTGCCGGAATCCATGCAGGGCAAGCCCGTCCACATCGAGTTCGAGGGTGTGGAAAGCGGCATGGCTCTTTGGCTGAACGGATCTTATGTGGGTTACACCGAGGACAGCTTCTCCGCACACGCATTCGATCTGACTCCCTATCTCCAGCCGGGCGTGAACAAACTTGCCGTGCAGGTGTTCAAGTGGACTTCCTCCAGCTGGTGCGAAGATCAGGACTTCTTCCGCTTCTCCGGCATCTTCCGCAGCGTGTGGCTGTACGCCATCCCCACCGTGCATCTGGAAGATATATCCGTCAAAACGCTGTTTGCCGGGGATGATTTTACTCATTCCACACTGGAAGTTGCATTGCAGGTGGAGGGTAAGGGCGCAGCCCGTCTGACCCTGCGCCGCAGTGAACTGGAAGTGTTCTCCGAAAAAATCGCACTGAACGGCGGCTCTGCTCTGTTCAGCCATGCGGTGGAGAACCCCCACCTGTGGAGTGCAGAGGACCCGGCTCTGTATGAACTGGAAATCGAGCTGCTGGACGATGCAGGCCATCCGGCAGAGGTGACCGGGCAGAAAGTCGGTTTCCGCAAGTTCGAGCTGAAGAACAATCGGATGCTGCTCAACGGCAAGCGCATCGTGTTCAAGGGTGCCAACCGTCATGATTTCAGCTCCATTACGGGTCGTGCTGTGGGCGTACACACCCATGAGGAACTGCTTCGGGACATCATCACCATGAAGCAGAACAACATCAATGCCATCCGTACCAGCCATTACCAGAATCAGGATGCACTGTACGACCTGTGCGACGAGTATGGTCTGTATCTGATCGCAGAGAACAATCTGGAATCCCATGGCACATGGGACATCCATCAGGCGGGCATTCGCGGCATCGAGGGCGTTTTGCCCAATGATAAGCCGGAGTGGAAAGCTGTCTTGTTTGACCGCATGAATTCCACTTGCCAGCGTGACAAAAATCACCCTGCTGTTCTGATCTGGTCTCTGGGCAACGAATCGTTTGGCGGTGAGACCCTGCTCCAGATGGCAGAGATGGTCCGCCGCTTTGATGACACCCGTCTGGTGCATTACGAAGGTGTGGTCAACGATCCCCGCTTCCTCGAAACCACCGATATCGAGAGCCATATGTACAGCACTGTGAAGGACATTAAAGAGTATCTGGCACAGGGCGATAAGCGGCCTTATATCGAGTGCGAATATTCTCATGCTATGGGCAACTCCAACGGTGCTTTGCACAAGTACACGGAACTTGCCGACCAGAAGGACTGCGGCTATCAGGGCGGCTTCATCTGGGATTACATCGACCAGTCCATCTGGAAAAAAGACCGCTACGGCAAGTGGTTCCAAGCCTACGGCGGCGACTTCGGTGAGCGTCCTACCGACTATAATTTCAGCGGAAACGGCATTGCCTACGGTGGTGACCGTGCTCCTTCTCCCAAGATGCAGGAGGTCAAGTTCTGCTATCAGAACATCGCAGTTTCCATCGACAATTCTGGATTTGAAGTCTGGAACAAGAACCTGTTCACCTCTACGGATGCTTTCGACTGCGTTGCTCTGCTGCATCGTGATGGAAAGCTGTATCAGCAGCAGGAACTGATCAATATTGATGTTGCTCCCGAAGAGCGTTCCAGCTTCCCGCTGCCGTTTATGGTTCCTGCGCTCCCCGGTGAATATGCAGTGACCATCAGCTTCCGTTTGAAGGAGGACACCAGCTGGGCAAAGAAAGGCCATGAAGTCGCCTTTGGACAGGGTGTGATCGCTGTGGTTCGTTCCATTCCCAGCAAGAAGGTCACGCCGTTTACCGTTACGCACGGTACACACAACATCGGTGTCCGGGGTGAGAATTTCGATGTTTTGTTCTCCGATCTGAATGGCGGCCTGACTTCCTACCGCTATGCCGGCAAAGAGATGATTCAGGAGATTCCCCGTCCCAACTTCTGGCGCGCTCCCACCGACAACGACTGCGGCAACAACATGGGCGGCGTTCGCGGTCAGTGGAAGCTGGCAAGCCTGTACGCTACCGCCAAGGGCATCGGCAAGGAGATCCCGTCTGTTCACGGCGGCACCATCCTCCAGAACCCCACCTGCGAGGTGGAAGCCGACAGCGTGGTCGTGACTTATCTCTATAACCTCCAGACCAGCCCCGCAGCAGAGTGCAGCCTGCAGTACCGTGTGTTCGGTGATGGCCGCATCCAGACCACCCTGCACTATGACCCGGTGGAAGGACTTGCAGCAATGCCGGAGTTCGGCGTACTGTTCAAAATCGACGCTGACTACGACACGGTGGAGTGGTACGGAAACGGCCCTGCGGAGACCTACTGGGATCGTCAGCATGGTGCAAAGCTGGGCATTTACCAGAACAAGGTCGCAGACAACATGGCACAGTACCTTGTGCCGCAGGAGTGCGGTGCAAAGACCGCTGTGCGCTGGGCAAAGGTAGTGGACCGCAAGGGTCGCGGGCTGCTGTTTACCGCGGATGCCGCAAAGCCCATGTTCTTCTCTGCGCTGCCCTACACTCCCCATGAAATGGAGAGTGCCAAGCACCCCTACGAGCTACCCCCGGTGCATTACACGGTGATTCGTGCCATCGGCGAGCAGATGGGCGTCGGCGGCGATGACAGCTGGGGTGCCAATGTCCACCCGGAGTATATTCCTGATGTGACTAAGCCTGTGGAGTTCACCTTTACGTTCCGTGGCATCTGATGATTGCCCGCAAATGAGATGTTCTCTGTGAAAAAAGCGATCAGCCTGAATCTGAACCAGCCGAACTAGCATCCCTTGTTGGAGAGCGGATCAGAAAGATCCGCAAAGAAGAGGGGTTAAGCCTAGAGCTTTTTGCTTTAAGCCATCAATGAGCCACCAGCCGCAAGTGCAGGGTGGAAAACTTCCGCGCCCTTGCGCCTGATAAAAATTGGAACTTTGATTTTCTCGCCCGACTTTGCCACGGTGGGACGATCAAAGGAGCGTGCGTTTGAACAAAAAGAAAAAGTCCACAAATACTTCCCCTTATCCCGATGAAGTCATTGACCGTCTGGCGCGGGCATTCTACCCGGCCATCCTTGTCTGCTGGAACAGCGCGGAAGGCCAGCGGTCACTTGTCGGGGCGGAGTCCCCTCCATCTTGCTAACGCAAGACCGTTCGGTCGCTTAAAAGCCCCACTGGGGCTTTCATTGCTCCGCTGCGCTGCGCAAACGCGAGCTTGCCTATGGCAGGCGGAACAGGCTCATCACACTACCAGCAAAGAGAAACAGGGCGTTCCCGACTGCTGGGTATCCGTAAAACAGTTTTCGAAAAATGACACGGCAACTGCCTGTCAGGATTGGTTACGGAGTACCCGGCTAGGCCGAGGAAGCATCAAGTCCCATGTCCGCACCGTCAAGGTGTTGGGTATGGGGCTTTTTGCATTTCAGGAACGTGTACATCTCTTGAAAGGTGTAACACACTAGACTTTGTACCAAAGTCGTGTGCCAAGGGTGCTGCGCCCCTTTGGAATCCCTGCTCACATCGCCTGTGGGCGATGTGGATTCGCCGGACAGAAAGCTCTCACAAAGGTGCACCGGGCTGTCTGCGGCGAGGAAAAGGCACTTCTGCGGAAGTGTAATAACCCACTATGACGCTTTCAGCCCTGCGGTCTGCAAAGTGTAGTGGGCTCTCCGAGGGGGAAACGGCTATATAGGGTGCGCTTCGGGCAAATCGCTGCGTACGTGCGTACCAATCTCTCGTACGCACGTACGCAGTAAAACGGCTAAAATCTCCTATATAGGGGTGTTCTTCTGGAAATCAATATGATATACTCAACTTAACCAACCATCAACTAATAGGAGGCGGTAATATTATGGGAAAAACTTTTGTGTGTAGCTTATGCCGTAATGGAATCATTGGCGGTGGTTTGTACATTGATGAACAGAGCATTACATATTCAACTCAAAAGCTCACAGTCAGTCCACTGTATCGCAACCTTGTATTGCCCATGAACGAGATAAGGGAGCTTTCATGGAGTCAGATGGTCGTTCCTGTTGCAGCAATTTCCATGAAAGATGGAGAATGTTATAAATTTATCATATATAACAAATCAGGATTTGAAAAGGCATATAAGCAATATAGCAACCACCAAGAATGAAATCACCTAGCAGGGTTTGGGGCAGGCACGCCCCAACAAGAAGCTGTCCCAAAAGGGCAAGAATTTTCAAGAATTGAAAATTTGTGGCCACGGGACGATTCTTGCTCTCACGAAAACCCATACTTTTTGAGAATCCGCTTTTCGCAGCCAAAGGAGGATGCACCATGAAAAAAGAGATCGAAGCCTTTGTCAACGCAGCCAACGAGCAGGAGTTGGAAGCCGCATGGAACAACCTCTCGGCAGAGGAACAGCGAGTTTTCGAGCAGCTCATGGAGGAAGACTCACCCGAAGATGCACTGGCATTTTTCGCACAGCTGTATGACGATGCCCCGAAAGAGCAGACCAGCGAGACTGTGAGCATCTCCGAAAATGAAATCTATTTCAAGCGGAAGCCCTTGACCGAAGAGCAGAAGAAACACGGCTCTTATGTGGACGAGAACGGCAACCTCCATGTCAAGAACCTGTCCGCTTTCTGGATTCCGGAACTGACCACCACGGAGAAAGTCGGTCACACCACCTACACCGTGACCGGCAGCTATGAGGGCAAGGAATCCTTTTTGAAGAAGCTGGAGCGCATTGTTGCCAAGAACGCCCAGCAAAAATTTGAAGATGAGGGTGCAGACGAATGACAACTGCA
Source organism: Faecalibacterium sp. AF27-11BH (assembly GCF_003603005.1). Taxonomy (NCBI): domain Bacteria; kingdom Bacillati; phylum Bacillota; class Clostridia; order Eubacteriales; family Oscillospiraceae; genus Faecalibacterium; species Faecalibacterium sp. AF27-11BH. The sequence continues at coordinate 51,421 of NZ_QVGS01000016.1, read as the reverse complement.
CCCAATTCTGCTATACTTGACCCGGTAACCAATCCTGTACTGACAGTTGCTCCACAGAGTAAGGAGGACTCAACAATGTCTGGAGCAACGAATAAGATCACCGCACTTTACTGCCGGCTGTCGCAAGAGGACGCACGGCTCGGCGAAAGCCTGTCCATTGAGAACCAGAAGGCCATCCTTCTGGAATACGCCAAAAAGAACCATTTCCCGAACCCGGTGTTCTTTGTGGATGATGGCTACTCCGGCACGAACTATGACCGTCCCGGCTTCCAGAGTATGCTGACCGAGATCGAAGCAGGGCATATAGGAATCGTTATCACGAAGGATTTGTCCCGACTGGGACGCAATTCTGCCTTGACAGGTCTGTACACAAACTTCACTTTTCCCCAGTATGGCGTTCGCTACATTGCCATTAACGACAACTACGACACCATTGACCCGAACAGCGTAAACAACGATTTTGCGGGCATTAAGAACTGGTTCAACGAGTTTTACGCCCGTGATACCAGCCGCAAGATTCGGGCTGTTCAGAAGGCCAAGGGAGAGCGTGGAGTACCGCTGACGGTCAATGTGCCGTACGGCTATGTGAAAGACCCGGAGAACCCGAAACATTGGCTTGTTGATCCAGAAGCGGCTGCAATCGTGAAGCGCATCTTCTCCATGTGCATGGAAGGTCGTGGCCCGACCCAAATTGCAAACCAACTGTGGGTGGACAAAGTTCTGACTCCCACCGCCTATAAGTTGAGCCATGGCCTGAGTACGAATTCACCCGCCCCGGAAGACCCTTATCGCTGGGATAAAAGAGCAGTAAGTTCGATTCTGGAACGCCTGGAGTACACTGGCTGCACAGTCAACTTTAAGACCTATACTAACTCTATCTGGGATAAAAAGAGACATCTGAATCCCGTGGAAAATCAGGCTATCTTCCCGGATACACATGAGCGCATTATTGACGATGATGTGTTTAAAAAGGTTCAGGAGATTCGTAGCCAGCGTCACCGCATGACCCGGACAGGCAAGAGCAGCATTTTCTCCGGTATGGTCTACTGCGCTGACTGCGGTTCCAAGATGCAATATGGTTCGTCCAATCACAGGGACTTCAGTCAAGACTTCTTTGACTGCACCCTACACAAGAAGAATCGGAGCAAGTGCAAGGGACACTTCATCCGGGTAAAGGTTTTGGAGGGCCGTGTGCTAAGCCATGTTCAGCGGGTGACGGACTACATTCTCCGTCATGAGGACTACTTCCGCAAGGTCATGGAGGAGCAGCTTCGGGTGGAAAGCACCGAAAAGCTGACTGTCCTGAAGAAGCAGCTTGCCCGGAATGAGAAGCGGATCGCAGACCTCAAACGGCTGTTCATGAAGATTTACGAGGACAATGTTAACGGAAAGCTTAGCGATGACCGCTTCGACATGATGAGTCAGAGCTACGCTGCCGAACAGAAGCAGCTGGAAGAGGAAGTTCTCTCCATCCAGCAGGAAATTGAAGTCCAGGAACAGCAGATCGAGAATATTGAAAAGATCGTCCAGAAAGCGCACAAGTACGTTCATATTGAAGAACTCACCCCTTATGCTCTCCGTGAACTGGTGTCGGCCATCTATGTGGATGCCCCGGATAAGTCCAGCGGAAAGCGGGTGCAGCACATCCATATCAAGTACGATGGGCTGGGGTACATCCCTCTGGATGAACTGGAAGCAAAAGAAAAGGCGTGACCGAAGTCACGCCAAATCTTCCCCATTTAGGGAACTTTTGCAAATACTGTTTTATGGGAACTCTGCTACGGGGAACGCCCTGCTGTACATATCGCTGTTGTCTGTGACTTTTGGCAGGGTGCGTCCGGGTGGGCGCACCCTATTTTTGTTTCATCGTGGTTGGGTGTACGTCAAAACGCATCACCGCAACTCCTTATAGGTTTCTTCCGGCACCGGCTCGCACCACTCGTTAGAGGTGCCTTCGCCGGGCACTTCCACTGCCAGATGAGAGAACCAGCAATCGGGTGCAGCACCGTGCCAGTGCTTGACCTCCGGGGGAATGTTCAACACATCGCCCGGATGCAGCTCCTGCGGCGCTTTGCCCCATTCCTGATAGTAGCCCCGGCCTGCCACGCAGACAAGGATCTGCCCGCCACCCTTTGCGGCATGATGGATGTGCCAGTTGTTCCGGCAGCCCGGCTCAAAGGTGACGTTGTAAATGCCAACCTGTGCGGTGGACAGGGGTGCCAGATAGCTTTTTCCGCTGAAATATTGTGCAAAACCGTCGTTGGATGCACCGATGGGGAACACCATTTCACTCTGGTGCTTTGCCTTGGCATCCTCTGCAGCGTCCTCTGCCCAGACTTCCTTGGCCATACGGAAAGCCGCCCACGCCTTGGGCCAACCCACATAAAACGCCGCATGGGTCAGGATCTCTGCAATCTCAGTCCGGGTAATACCGTTGTTTTTCGCTGCCGTCAGGTGATACCGAAACGAGGAGTCCGCCAGTCCCTGCGCCATCAGTGCCACCACTGTCACAAGGCTGCGGTCCCGGAGGGAGAGTTTATCCTCTCGGCTCCACACCTGCCCGAATAGTACTTCATCGTTAAGTTCCGCAAATTTGGGCGCAAATTCGCCCAGAGCATCCCGCCCTGCTGTCTGTTTCACTGCCATTATACGTTCCTCCCCATCTCGTAAGCCTGTGCCATGGCAGGCGTACCGCACACTGCACCCGGCTCATAGACACCGCCCGCTACAAGGACTCCCTTTTCCACGGCTCCTTCCACGCAGTCTGCATAGCCCCGGAAGCAGGCCAGCGTAGTATCTGCAGAGGCTTTTTCCTCGTCTGCCATGGTGGTGATGTAGTAGAACTCTTTGTCCTTGACCTCAAGCCACCGTGCCACGGTACGGTCGATTACTGCCTTCAATTGGGCACTGATGGAGTAGAAGTATACCGGGCTTGCCAGCACAATGACATCGGCATCGATCATCTTTTGCAGGATGTCTGCCATATCATCCTTGTGGACGCAGGCTCCGCCGTGGGTGCTGCAGTAGTAGCAGCCGGAACAGGGAGCCACCTTTTTCTCAGCGACCCGGATCTTTTCTGCTTTGTGCCCGGCATCCTGCGCTCCACGCAGAAATTCATCGCATAGAATATCAGAGTTACCGCCCTTCCGGGGACTGCCAGACAAAATCAATACCTTCTTGCTCATAGAAACCTCCTTGACAGCAGAGTGCATCCGCATTATGATGTTGATAAAGTTTGATTTTATCATACAACTTAAAGCGCACTTTAAGTCAAGGGCTTTTTGAAAAAACGGAGGTTTCAGATGATCTATACCGTAGGTGAAATGGCACAAAAGCTGGGCGTACCTGCCTCCACCCTGCGCTACTACGACAAAGAAGGGTTACTTCCCTTTGTGGAGCGTTCCTCCGGCGGCATTCGGATGTTCCGGGAAACCGACTTCGAGTGGCTGCAGGTCATCCGCTGCATGAAAAAAGCCGGAATGTCCATCAAGGATATCCGGCAGTATATTGAGCTTTCCATGCAGGGAGACGACACCATTGACACCCGGCTGGAAATGTTCCGGCATCAGCGCGAGGCGCTCACCCAGCAGATCCAGCAGTTACAGCATACGCTGGAGACCGTGGAGTATAAATGCTGGTTCTATGAAACCGCCAAAGCCGCTGGGACGGTGGATGTCCCCGGTGCAATGACCGATGCGGATGTGCCGGAGCAGTTCCGTGCCATCCGACAGGAGCTGCGGGGACAGAAGATTCCGAATGGCGAAAAATAAGAAATGCCATTCCAGTTGCTTTTGGAACGGCATTTCTCTTAATCTTCTAGCCCATGGCTCCCAGCCGTATTTTTCAAATATTCTTTCGGCTCGCCATTCAGAATCAGCTCTGCATACGCCAGTAGGTCATTGTAGATAAGGTAATCCAATTCCGACCTCTGCGCCATGGTCACATTCAACGCATCCTCGACCCCGGTGCAGTCGCATCCCGGAGCAACAGTTCCACGCAGCCGGTGTCCATGTTGAATTTGCAGGCTCTTGCATCGTACTTCATGTTCGTATCCTCCTGAAATCATGTTGTGGCTTATGTCGGTCAATCTATGATTTCGGATTTCACCTTCCACGGACACCTGCATGGAACTTGTCGGGGCAAAGCCCCTCCATCTGCTAACGCAGACCGTTCCATCGCTTAAAAGCCCCACTGGGGCTTTCATTGCTTCGCAAACGCTAATTTTCCGAAGAAAACAAATAATCCGAACCCATCTCCTATCGGAAACAAGTTCGGATTATTTTTGTTTGGTCCGAGTGGCGAGAATCGAACTCACGGCCTCTTGAACCCCATTCAAGCGCGCTACCAAAACTGCGCTACACCCGGATATCGACCGCCGCTTCCCTACCGAAGCGTGGCGACATGAGATATTATACTCAGATACAGCAGTTTTGTCAACAGATTTTTACAATTTTCTTTGCTTTTTTCGTAAAAAGTCTGATTTTTGCGAAAGTACGCGCTTTATTCATTTTTGCTCTTTCGCTTGCAGAAGCTTGTCTTTTTCCAAAAGCGGTTTCAGATATTGACCGGTAAAGCTGCCCGGCACCTCTGCCACCTGTTCCGGCGTGCCTTCGGCCACGATCTCGCCGCCTGCACTGCCGCCTTCAGGGCCAAGGTCAATGATATGGTCGGCGCACTTGATAAGATCCAGATTGTGCTCGATGACAATAACCGTGTTGCCCGCATCTACCAGCTTCTGCAGCACCTCGATCAGGCGGTGCACATCTGCAATATGCAGGCCGGTAGTAGGCTCGTCCAGAATATACACGGTCTTGCCAGTGCTGCGGCGGGCCAACTCATTGGCCAGCTTCACGCGCTGTGCTTCGCCACCGGAAAGGGTAGTGGCGCTCTGGCCCAGTGTTACATAACCAAGACCCACGTCCAACAGGGTCTGCAGTTTGCGGGCGATCTTGGGCTGGTTGGAAAAGAATACCACTGCTTCCTCCACGGTCATGTTCAGCACATCGGAGATGGTCTTTTCCTTATACTTCACTTCCAGCGTTTCGCGGTTGTAACGCGCCCCCTTGCATACCTCGCAGGGCACGTACACATCCGGCAGGAAGTGCATCTCGATCTGCAGAATACCGTTGCCCTCACAGGCTTCGCAGCGGCCGCCCTTGACATTAAAACTGAAACGCCCCGGGCCGTAACCGCGCATTTTGGCATCCTGTGTCTGGGAGAATACCGTGCGGATATCATTGAACACACCGGTATAAGTGGCCGGATTGGAGCGCGGCGTACGGCCAATGGGCTGCTGGTCGATACCGATGACCTTATCCACAAATTCCAGCCCTTCTACCCCATCGCATTTGCCTGCGCGAGAACGCGCACCGTTCAGCTCGCAGGCAAGCGTCTTATACAGAATTTCGTTGATGAGGCTGGACTTGCCGGAGCCGGAAATGCCGGTAACGCAAATAAACTCTCCCAGCGGGAATTTCACGTCGATATTGTGCAGGTTATTTTCCCGTGCACCCCGTACAGTAAGGTAATTGCCGTTGCCGGTGCGGCGGGTCTGCGGTACGGCAATGCGTTTGCGGCCGGAGAGATAATCGCCGGTGATGCTGCGCTTTGCCTTGCAGATGTCCTTCACGCTGCCAGCGGCTACGATCTCACCGCCATGCACGCCTGCGCCCGGGCCTACATCCACGATATAATCCGCGCTGCGCATGGTATCTTCATCGTGCTCTACCACGATCACCGTATTGCCGAGGTCGCGGAGATTTTTCAGGGTGGCAATAAGCTTGTCGTTATCGCGCTGATGCAAGCCGATGGACGGCTCGTCCAGCACATAGAGCACGCCGGAAAGCGCACTGCCGATTTGAGTGGTCAGGCGGATGCGCTGGCTCTCGCCGCCGGAAAGAGTGCCTGCTGAGCGGGCCAGCGTGAGATAATCCAGACCCACGCTCTGCAAAAACTGCAGGCGGTTCCGGATCTCCTTCATGATCTGGCCGCCGATCTGCTTCTGTTTTTCGGTCAGGTTCGGTTCGTTCTCGGCAATGAATTTCAGCTCGTCCCGGATGGACATTTCGCAGAAATCGCTGATGTTCTTATCCCCGATGGTCACAGCCAGCACCACGGGTTTCAGGCGCTTTCCGTGGCAGTCCGGGCACTCCACGCCGGACATGAAGCTGCCGATTTCTTCCTTCATCCACTCGCTGTTGGTCTCGCGGAAGCGGCGCTCAAGGTTCTCCACGATGCCCTCGAAGGTATTATAATACACACCGCTTCCGAACTCATTCGTGCGATGCATCTCAATTTTTTCGCCATTGGTTCCGTACAGCAACGCATTGACAGCTTCGGTGCTCATCTCTTTGATGGGCGTATCCAGCGTAAAGCCGTACTTTTTGCCAAGGCCAAGGTAATACATTTCGGATACAGACCCCTCGGCATAGTACCAGCCGCTGGCCTTGATGGCACCCTCACGGATGGAAAGGTTCCGGTTGGGCAGGATGCGTTCCTCGTCCACTCGCATAAAAGTGCCAAGGCCGGTACACTTTTCGCAGGCTCCCAGCGGGTTATTGAAGGAGAAGAGCCGGGGTGACAGGTCGCTGATGGAAATGCCGTGCTCCGGGCAGGCAAAGTTCTGGCTGAAGGTCATACAATCGCCGCCGATCACGTCCACTTCGGCGATGCCGCCGGTAAGCGCCAGCGCGGTTTCCAGCGAATCTGCCAGACGGCCCCGGATGCCCTTGCGCATGGCAAGGCGGTCCACCACGATCTCCACCGTATGCTTGATGTTCTTTTCCAGCTTGATCTCTTCGTCAAGATCATACAGGTTGCCATCGATCTTCACACGAGCATAGCCACTGCGGCGGGCAGCATCCAGCTCTTTCTGCTGGGTGCCTTTGCGCTGGCGCACCACAGGAGCCAGCACCTGAAACTTCGTACCTTCGTCCAGTTTGAGCACCGCGTCCACCATTTCGTCCACGGTCTGCTGGCTGATCACCCGCCCGCACACCGGGCAGTGGGGCACGCCCACGCGGGCGTACAGAAGTCGCAGATAATCGTAGATCTCCGTCACGGTGCCCACGGTGGAACGCGGGTTGTGGCTGGTGGTTTTCTGGTCGATGGAAATTGCCGGTGACAGACCGGTGATCTCATCCACATCGGGCTTGTCCATGCGGCCCAAAAACATGCGTGCGTAGCTGGAAAGGCTTTCCACATAGCGGCGCTGGCCGTCGGCATAGATGGTGTCGAACGCAAGGCTCGACTTGCCCGAACCGGAAAGGCCGGTCATGACGATCAGCTTTTCCCTCGGGAGGGTCAGGTTAACATTTTTCAGGTTGTGCTCGCGGGCACCTTTGATGACGATTTTATCGTTTGCCAAGGTATTTTCTCCCTTTTCGTTGTGTCTGTGAATGATTCTGTTTGCGCTCCGTTTCTGCCGCAGAGTCCACCGTCGGGTTCTCGCCCCGGCGCAGTCGGTCGATCTGGTCACGCAGGAAGGCCGCGTGTTCAAACTCCAGCAGCTTCGCCGCTTCCTTCATCTCACGGGTCAGGCGCTCGATGGCGGCCTCCCGCTCCATCCTGCCCATGCGGCGGGTGTTCAGCTTAGCGTTCTCCGCTTTATCGCTGATCTCGATGCTGTCTGCAATGGCCTTGACGATGGTTTTGGGCACGATGCCGTGTTCCTGATTATAGGTCATCTGGATGGCGCGGCGGCGCTCGGTCTCGGTGATGGCGCGTTCCATGCTGTCGGTGACGACATCCGCGTACATGATGACAAGGCCCTCGGCATTGCGGGCCGCGCGGCCAATGGTCTGGATCAGGCTGGTCTCGCTGCGCAGAAAGCCCTCTTTATCCGCGTCCAGAATGGCCACAAGGCTCACCTCAGGCAGGTCAAGACCCTCGCGCAGCAGGTTAATGCCCACCACAACATCAATGGAGCCAAGGCGCAGGTCCTTGATGATCTCCATGCGCTCAAAGGTGTCCACCTCGTGGTGCATATACTTGACCTTGATGCCCTGTTCGGTAAGGTAGTCGGTCAGGTCTTCGGCCATTTTCTTGGTCAGCGTGGTCACGAGAACGCGCTCGTGCCGCTGGATGCGGGTATTGATCTCGCCCAACAGATCCACCACCTGCCCTTCCACCGGGCGCACCGAAATGAGCGGGTCCAAAAGGCCGGTGGGCCGGATGACCTGCTGCGCCACCTGCGTGCTGTTCTGCCGCTCGTAGTCGCCGGGCGTAGCCGAAACGAAGATCATCTGGTTCAGCTTGGACTCCACTTCCTCGAACTTGAGTGGGCGGTTATCGAAGGCGGACGGCAGGCGGAAGCCGTACTCCACCAGCGTTTTTTTGCGGGCATAGTCGCCGCCGTACATGGCGCGCACCTGCGGCAGGGTAACATGGCTCTCATCCACAAACAGCAGAAAATCATCCGGGAAATAATCCAGCAGAGTGGTGGGCATACTGCCCGGCGCACGGCCCGAAAGCACCGCCGAATAGTTCTCGATGCCTTTGCACATGCCCACCTCGTTAAGCATCTCAATGTCGTAATTGGTGCGCTGGGCAATGCGCTGCGCCTCGATCAGCTTGCCCTCGGCGGTGAACTGCTTCACCTGTGCGTCGCACTCGGCGCGGATCTTTTCCAGTGCTGCGGCCTTCTTCTCGGCGCTGACGATATAGTGGCTGGCCGGGAAGATGGCTACATGCTTGACTACATTCTGTTTGGCCCCGGTGAGAGGGTTGAACTCCGTGATGCGGTCGATCTCGTCCCCAAAAAATTCCACACGGATGGCAAGCTCGCTCATATAGGCAAGGTAGATGTCCACGATATCGCCGTGGACACGGAACTTATTGCGCACAAAATTCACATCATTGCGTTCATATTGCAGCGTCACAAGCTTCTGGCACAGCGCGTCGCGCTCCATCTGCATGCCGGGGCGCAGGCTGATGACCATGCTGCGGTAGTCGATGGGGTCGCCCAGCGAGTAGATGCAGGAAACCGATGCTACAATGATCACGTCCCGCCGCTCCGAAAGCGCCGCCGTGGCCGAATGGCGCAGGCGGTCGATCTCGTCGTTGATGGCGCTGTCCTTTTCAATATAGGTATCCGTGCTGGGGATATAGGCTTCCGGCTGGTAGTAATCGTAGTAGGAGACGAAATACTCCACCGCGTTGTTGGGGAAAAACGACCGGAACTCGGTGCACAGCTGGGCCGCCAGCGTTTTGTTGTGGGCCAGAACCAGCGTGGGCCGGTTGCATTTTGCAATGACATTGGCCATGGTAAAGGTCTTTCCGCTGCCGGTAACACCCAGCAGGGTCTGGCAGCGGTCGCCCCGCTCCACGCCTTTCACCAGTGTTTCAATGGCCTGCGGCTGGTCGCCGGTGGGCTGGTAAGAGGATACCAGTTCAAATTTTTCGTCTGCCATCTTCCCTCTCCTCTCCGGCCCTCGCGCAAAGAACCACAATCAGTTGTATTTTACGATTTGATTATAGCACGCCAGTTTTATAATGTAAACACTTTTTTGTTGTTTCACGAATCAAGGCCAGAAAAGCGTACCTGTTTTAAAGTCATAGATCGGCAGGCGGTTTGCGTCCCGCATGGAGAAATACTCCGTATCGGTCAGGATGAAGTGATCCAGCAGATGGATGTTCACAAGGCCCAATGCCCGGGCAATATTGCCAGTGGCCTCCAGATCCTCCATGGAGGGCAAGGCCGCACCGTTGGGGTGGTTGTGGCTGAGCACCACCGTGTCGGTGCCGCCCTTGATGGCCGCAGATACCACATCCTTGATGTCCAGACTTACCCGGTCGGTGGTGCCTTCCCGCAGCCAGACCGCCGCGCGCACCCGCTTACGGCTGTCCAGACTGACCAGCATTGCACGCTCGTAATCCGACCACGCAAACTTCGCCATCAGATAGCTGCCCATCTGCTCCGTAGTTCTGATGCAGCGGGTAGTGCTGGTACGGCTGCGGCCATAGTAGCGACTGATCTCCGGCAGCAGATGCAGCATCCGGGCTGTGGCCGGGCCTACGCCCTCCACAGTGCACAGCTCTTCCTCGCTGGCTTCCAGCACAGCGGCAAAATCGCCAAAGCGGTCGATCAGGTCGTGAGCGATGCCGTTGGTGTCCTTCTGGGCGTTGGTGAGGTACAGCACATATTCCAGCGCTTCGTGCTCGGCCAGACTGTCCAGACCGTAGTTCTGCACCCGTTCGCGCATCCGCTGGCGGTGTCCCTGATGCCGTTTGTGTTCTGCCATTGCGGTACTCTCCTTCTGATTCATTCCTTATAATAGTACCCATTTTGCGCCCGGAACTCAAGGCTTTGCGGTAAAATAGTTTTGATCCGGGGCGTTTCCGCGTTGACTTGCAGCCAAGGCTGTATTACTATAAAGGTATCTCTTGAAAATTGAGGAACATTTATGAAACAATATACCGCAACCGCCAACGACGACGGCGTTCGTCTTTCCCGCTTTGTGCAGAGCGTGACCCGCGATTTTCCCACCAGCCTTTTGTACAAGAGCTTCCGCAATAAGCGCGTGAAGGTAAACGGAAAAAAGGCCGTGCCGGAGTACCGCATTCAGGCAGGCGACCTGATCGAGCTGTACATCAACGACGAGTTTTTCCCGCCGGAAGGCGCAAAAATCGTGCAGAAGGCCGCGCCGAAAAAAAAGCAGAATCAGCCCAAGGTCAATGTCATTTATGAGGACGAAAACATTGCTGTGCTGTACAAACCCACCCACCTTTTGTGCCATAGCGACCGCACCGGCGATGCGAACCTTGTGGATGCTTTTACCCAGTATCTGGCCGAAAAAGGCGAATACGACCCCCACGGCGAGAACCGGTTCAAGCCCGGCATTTGCAACCGGCTGGACCGCGGCACCGAGGGCCTTGTGATCGCCGCCAAGAGCTACACCGCCCTGCGGGACATGAACGAGATCATCCGCACTGACCTACTCAAAAAGGAGTACTACACCATCACGGTGGGTATCCCGCAGTCCGGGCGGTTCACCGCATGGTGGGAGCACGACGAGAAGAACAACAAGGTAAGCATCCATGCACATCAGTCGCAGGACGAGCGCCGCAAGCAGATCATTACGGACGTGGACGTACTGCGCACCGCCGGGCCGTTCGCCCTGTGCAAGATCGGCCTTGTCACCGGCCGCACCCACCAGATCCGTGCACATCTGGCCTATCTGGGCCGTCCGGTTCTGGGCGACATCAAGTACGGCAACCGCAAGATGAACGAGCGCACCGGCACCAAAACGCAGGCCCTGTGCGCTGTGCGGGTCACTTTCCTTGATATTCCCGAGGAAAACACCCTGCATTATCTCTCCGGCAAGGTCGTCAAGCTGAAGGACCCCCAGATCGTAAAGCAGTTCGATGCACTGGATAAGAGCAAGGCAGATGGGGAAAACGACCATGCATAAAATCGACATGAACACGTGGCCGCGGGCAGAGCTGTTCCGGTTTTTTTCCGGAGTGTCACAGCCATTTTACAGTGTCACCTTCCGGGTGGACGTAACGAATCTCCACGCCTACACCAAAGCCCGCGGCATTTCCTTTTATTATGCCCTCGGCTATCTCGTGACCGATGCCGTGAACAGCGTGGTGAATTTCCGCTATACCATCCGGGACGGCGAGGTCTGGCTGCTGGATAAGCGCATCCCCAGCCTGACCGACCTGAAGCCCGGCAGTGAGCAGTTCCACATCGTCACACTGCCCAAGACCGGCACGCTGGACGAGTTCTGCTGCGCCGCAAAAGCTAAGAGCGCTGCACAGCAGAGCTTTCTGGATCAGGACTGCGAGACGGACGCGCTGATCTACATTTCCACCACGCCGTGGTTTGATCTGACCAGCTGCACCAACGAGCGGGATTTTGACAAAGACGACGCCATCCCCCGCATCACATGGGGCAAGTTTGTACCGGAAAACGGCCGCGAAACGCTGGGCATGAGCCTTGAGGTGAGCCACCGGTTCATCGATGGGTATCACCTGGGGCAGTTTTATCAAACGCTTCAAAAAAGCATTGATGAATTGTAAAAAACGGCCGCTGTACTTCACCGTACAGCAGCCGTTTTTCTTTTTGTTCTTTACTTTTTGTCGGAGTCCTGCTCCGCCTTTTCCTGCGATTCCTGTTCACGGCGCAGCTCTTTGATGCGCTTTTTCTCGCTCTGGACATGGGGCCATGGCCAGCTGAAGCCCTCGTTCTCACGGCACCATTTGACCAGCGGATAGAAGGCGAAAGCCAGACCGAAGAGGTACAGCAGAGCGTACAGCAGGGCATCCAGCGTGATGAGCGCATCCAGTGCACCGATCACCGCCACCACACAGCCTGCCTTCAAAAAGAACAGGCCGTTCTGGCGGCAGTATTCCTCAAAGTGTTCCGCTTTGACGGCACGACGGCCCTGATCTCCCCAGACACGGGGATTTTTCATGACCGAATAGCCGTAGAATACCATCATCAGGCCAAGGGTGAGCTGAAAGCCAAAAAACATTTATGATACCTCTTAATCTTCAAACAGCGGCTTCATCAGGGGCAGGAAATCCAGCGTTGCAAAGTAATCGCGCGGAGTCTCGGCACGGCGGATCAGACGGTGGGTGCCATCCTCGCACAGCAGCACTTCGGCGCTGCGCAGCTTGCCGTTGTAGTTGTAGCCCATGGCAGAGCCGTGTGCACCGGTGTCGTGGATATAAACGATGTCGCCAATGTCGATCTTGGGCAGCATCCGGTCAATGGCAAACTTGTCGTTGTTCTCGCACAGACCGCCCACCACATCGTACATATGGTCGCAAGGCTCATTTTCCTTGCCCAGCACGGTGATGTGGTGGTAAGCGCCGTACATGGCCGGGCGCATCAGGTTGGCTGCGCAGGCATCCAGACCGATGTATTCCTTATAGATGTGCTTTTCGTGGATGGCAGTTGCCACCAGTGCGCCGTAGGGGCCGGTGGTAAAGCGGCCCATCTCAGTAAAGATGGCCACATCGCCCATGCCTGCGGGCACCAGAATTTCCTCAAACTTCTTGCGCACACCCTCGCCGATGGCCATGATATCGTTCTCGGTCTGCTCCGGGCGGTACGGGATGCCCACACCGCCGGACAGGTTGATATAACCGATGTGCACACCGGTGGCCTTCTGCACCCGGACAGCCAGCTGGAACAGGATACCTGCCAGCTCCGGGTAATACTCATCGGAAATGGTATTGGAAGCAAGGAAAGCGTGGATGCCGAAGTTCTTGGCACCCTTGGCGGCCAGCTTCTTGTAGCTTTCGATCATCTGCTCCTCGGTCATGCCGTACTTGGCATCGCCGGGCTTGTCCATGACCTGAAAGCCCTCTTCGCTCTCGCCCAGACTGAAGGTGCCGCCCGGGTTATAGCGGCAGAAGATGTTCTCCGGCACACCGGCGACACGCTCCAGAAATTCCACCATGGTGGCATCGTCCAGATTGATATAGGCACCCAACTCGTAGGCCTTCTTCATATCCTCCACGGGAGTCTGGTTGGAGGAGAACATGATTTCACTGCCGGAGAAACCGCACACCTCGCTGAGCATCAGCTCAGTCAGGGACGAGCAGTCCACGCCGCAGCCCTCCTCCTTGAGGATCTGCAGGATGACAGGGTTTGGCAGAGCCTTGACGGCAAAATACTCCTTGAAGCCTTTGTTCCAGCTGAATGCCTTGTTGATGCGGCGGGCATTTTCACGGATGCCCTTCTCATCGTAGACATGGAACGGCGTGGGCACATCCTGAATGATCTCCTGTGCCATCGCCTCGGTCAGAAACGGTTTCTTTTCCATAGTAACATCCCTCTCATTTTATATGCACGCGGCCGATCGCCGCAGTGACATCAGTAGAAACTCCTTTCGTCATCGCTGATGCGATGCCACCCATTCCCCTTTTTGTCGCTGGCGCGACATCTGTTTTTCTCTTTGTTACCTGTGGTGACATTTTCCCCGGCGCAGGGAGAATCTGTCCCGGCCGGGGGGAAGTCTTTCTCAAAGAGGGAGGCTTTGCCGCACGGACAAGCTCCCTCTTTGAGGGGGCTGTCTGCGCAGCAGACTGGGGGAGTTTACAGCTTCAGATTCTGGCGGGTGGGGGTGAAGGTCGGGATCATCTTTGCCAGCTGCTGCACCACACCCTCATCGTTGTGCTCTGCCGCAGCGGCAAGCTCCTGCAGCTGCCCGTAGAACTCGGCCAGATCGATGCTGCGCGGCGAAGCCACAAAAATTTTATTGTGCTGGGTGCGGCGCATCTTATCCTGCTCCTCGTCCATCATCAATTCTTCGTAGAGCTTCTCGCCCGGACGCAGACCCACGATCTTGATCTCCATATTCACGCCCGGCTCATAGCCGTAAAAGCGGATGAGCTGCTTGGCAAGATTCATGATCTTGACCGGCTCGCCCATGTCCAGCACATAGATATTGCCGCTTTCGGCCAGCGCACCGGCCTGCAGCACCAGCTGGGCCGCTTCCGGAATAGTCATAAAGTAGCGCTCAATGTTGGGATCCGTCAGGGTGACAGGCCCGCCTTTTTTGATCTGGGCCTCAAACAGCGGAATGACGCTGCCGTGGCTGCCCAGCACATTGCCAAAACGCACAGCCACACACTTCATATCCGTGTTGCCCGCAAAGGTCTGGATGAGCATTTCGCAGATGCGCTTGGTGCAGCCCATCACGCTGGTGGGGTTCACGGCCTTATCAGTGGAAAGCTGCACGAACCGCTCCACGTCGTGTTCACTGGCGCTCACCAGCAGATTTTTGGTGCCCAGAACATTGTTCTTGACCGCTTCTGCAGGGCTGACCTCCATCAGCGGCACATGCTTGTGTGCTGCCGCATGGAACACCACAGTGGGATGATATGTTTCAAAAACCTCATCCAGACGCTTTTTATCGCGGATGGAGCCAATGAGCACCGTTACCGGGATATCCCGGCCGTACTTCTGCTGCAGCTCCATCAAAAGCTCATAGGCGCAGTTCTCGTAGATATCAAAAATAAGCAGCTTGCCGGGCTTGAAGCGCATCACCTGACGGCACAGTTCGCTGCCGATGGAGCCGCCGCCGCCCGTGACCAGAACGGTCTTGCCGGTGAGGTAGCCGGAGATCTGATCGGTATCCAGCGTCACCTCATCGCGGGAAAGGAAGTCCGCCGGGTTCAACTCGCGGAAGGCTCCCTGCTGCGGTGTACCGCTGCCCACCAGCTGCGGGTCACTGAGCAGCTGCACCGCACAATGGGTGCTGACGCACAGATCGATGACATGGTTCAGCTTGCTGCCCTTCAGGGTAGGAATGGCGATGATGATGCTGTGGATGCCGTAGCGCTTGCACAGGTCCGGGATATCCTCCAGCGTGCCCTTCACCGGCACCCCGTGGATGGTCTGGTTGAGTTTTGTGGGATCATCGTCCACCGCCACCACCGCGTGACCATATTCCTTATTGGATTTGCACACGTTGATGGCCCACGCACCGGCTTCGCCTGCACCTACGATCATCACCGGGCGGTTGGGGTCCTTGCTGGCAGCGCCGCGCAGCTTTTCGCCCAGCGGATGGTTCAAAAACAGCCTCCATGCCAGACGGCTGCCGCCCACCAGCAGGAAGATGAGCACCGCCGCCATACAGTTGGCGGAGTTGAACAGCACGCCGTGGATGCACAGACGGTTGACACAGTAGACGACAACGGTAGGCACAGCCACCGTTCCCGCCAGACGCATCAGGTCGCGTTCACCGGCATACTTCCACAGTACGGAGTACAGCCCGCTGAACAGAAAGCTGGCAATGTACACCGCCACGATCCATGGCAGATTTTCGTACAGAAGCTCACGGTTATGCGGCCACCAGGCAGCTTCCACTGCTCCGTCTGCACGCAGCAGAAGCGCAAAATAAAAGCTGAATGCAACAATGGCTGCATCCAGCAGCACAAGCAGCGCCCGGCGCGCAAGCACCTGCGGCGTGTTCTTTTTATCTTTCACAAAAAAGTCCTCTTTTTGCACACGGCGTAAAACGCCGCTGTTTTTGCCGGAAGGAGCTTCCGGCGTTCCGTCCTGCCCGGCGCACCGGACAGTCCTATCTTTATATTATACTCAGAACACTGCAGAATGTCCAGAAAATTTGAATCCGCTGCCAAACTCCCTCTATTTTTTCGGTCTGCCGGGCCGGTGCGCAGCCCAGAGCGCGGCTGCTTCCTCTCCAAGGCCCAGCGGCCATGCCGCCAGTAGGAACACTCCTGTGGTAGCGCAGCCGCCTATGCCCAACGCGGCCAGCTGCAAAGGCAGCCGAGCCGCAAACCCATCCGCAAGCAGCTTCCGCAGCGCCATACCAGCCGCCGCAGCCAGCACAGCTGCCAGTGCCGGTGCACCCAGCCAGCGGCGGAATGCATGCTGCGTGCCGCTGGAAAACAGCAGATGCCCGGTGTTGGCCGCACAGGTGTACAGGCTGGAAAGCAGGATCACTGCCAAAAAGCCCTTCATGCCAAAGCGCGGCAGCAGCGCCACCACCCCGCCAATGCGCAGGATGGAATCCCACACGCTGTAGCGGAAGGCCGCCTTCTGCTCTCCTACCCCTTTCATGGCACCGTCCACCATGCTTTCCAGATACATCAGCGGCATGGCAGGAGCCAGCGTTTCCAGATAAAACCCGGCATCCGCACTTTGGTACAAAAGCTGTGCCAGCGGCCGTCCCCACACCCAGAACAGCACCCCTGCCAGCGCGGAAAAATAGCCGGTGAGCCGCAGCATCCGGTCCAAAAGTGCGTTGAGCCGTTTGGTTTGGCCCAGAATGTGAGCCTGCGTGATCTCCGGCATCAGCAGCACCGAAAGACTGCCCAGCAGGCCAAATGGGAACGTAAGCAGCGGCAGAGCCATGCCTTTCAGTTCTCCGTACTGCTCCAGCGCAGCGGTGCGCCCGCCCGCGTTGATCAGATAGACCGCAAGGCAGGCGGGCACCAGCATATTCTCCGCCGTGTGCAGGGCGCTTGCCAGCACCCGCCCGCCCTCCACCGGCCACAGGATCTCCCACAGACGGCGGGCAGGGTCTGCCGGGCGGACGGCTTTTTGCCCCGTAAAGGCACTGCGGGCATCCCGCCGGTAAAAGGCCAGCATGCACAGCGCCGACACCGCTTCGCTGACGGCGGTAGCTCCCAGCACCAGCATACAGCGCACGCCCACCGCAAGGCCCTCGGTGCGGGTAAGCGCCAGTGCCACCAGCGCGATGCGCACCGTCTGCTCCGTAAGCTGGCTGAACACATTGGGGGCTACATGCCGCCGGGCGATGAAAAAACCGCGCAGCACCGCCGAGACCGCCATCCATGGCATTCCCAGCGCTGAAACGCGCAAAGCACCGACGGCGCGGACATCGCCAAGCCACAACCGGGCCGCAAGATCCGCTGTCGTCAGCTGCAGCGCGGCGGCAAACAGCCCCAGCACAAGTCCTGCCGCCAGCAGACGGCGCAGCATGCCGCGGGCTGCACCACGGGCGGAAGCCGGGCCGCTGAGTTCCTCGGCCATGAGCCGGGTAGCCGCCACCGAAACGCCCGCCGTTGCCAGCGTGACGAACAGTGAATACACCGCCAGCACCAGCTGGTAAAGGCCCATCCCCTCGCCGCCCAGCTCGTTTGCCAGCCAGATGCGCAGGCCCATGCCGGCCAGCCGCAGCACCACGTCTGAACCGGTGAGCAGCGCCGCATTTTTCAAATAGCTCTGCCGCATGGCGCACCTCCTGCCGGAATGTTCCGGTTCCAGCATATGAAGCGGCGGAACAGGATATGCAAAAGCAGAGCGGCGCGGCGGGTTGTTTCCTGAGCGCTTTTATGGTATAGTAAAGGGGCGGCCTTTGCAGCCGTATTCTGATCAAGGAGGAAGCACACGGCCAATGCCTCTGAGCCAGCCGTGCGCAAAAAGAGAATGAGCGAAGAATGTACCCATGACTGCTCCAGCTGTGGAGCAGCATGTTCTTCCCGCGATGCAGCGCCCAAGCACGATGCCCCCAACCCCAACAGCAGCGTCAAAAAAGTCATTGGCGTTGTGTCCGGCAAGGGCGGCGTTGGCAAGAGCATGACCAGCGCCCTGCTGGCCTGCGCCATGGCACGCCGCGGCTACCACTGCGGCATTCTGGATGCCGACATCACCGGCCCGTCCATTCCCAAGCTGTTCGGCATCCATGGCCGTGCCATGGCCGACGACAAGGGCTGCTGGCCCATCCAGAGCCGCATGGGCATCGATGTTATGAGCATCAATCTGCTGGTGGAAAACGAGGAGGATCCCGTTGTGTGGCGCGGCCCGGTGATCGCCGGTGCCGTCAAACAGTTCTGGACCGATGTGGTCTGGAAGGACGTGGACTTTCTGTTCGTGGACATGCCTCCGGGAACCGGTGATGTGCCCCTGACCGTGTTCCAGAGCCTGCCGGTGGACGGCATTGTTGTGGTGGCAAGCCCGCAGGAGCTGGTGAGCATGATCGTGGCCAAGGCCGTGAACATGGCTGAGATGATGAAGGTGCCCATGCTGGGCATTGTGGAGAACATGAGCTACATCGTCTGCCCCGACTGCGGCAAGCACATCAATGTGTTCGGCGAGAGCCATGTGGATGAGGTGGCTGCAAAGCACGGCCTGCCCGTGCTGGCAAAGTGCCCCATCGATCCCCAGCTGGCTGCGCTTTCCGATGCCGGTATGATCGAGACCTACGGCGGCGAATATCTGGAAGGTGCCGCCGATGCCTGCGAAAAGCTGCTGAAGAAGTAAAAATCGTTTCTCTGCCCTGTGCCGTTTGCGTGGTGCAGGGCTTTTTGTTTGCAGAAAATATGGCTTTCTGCGCCTGCGGAATGCAGCAAAATGGAGAAAAGACATTCTTTTCCGTATTTCTTTTGTTCTGCCGGCGCTTTAAAAAACAAGGTTCTGTGCCGTTTTTTTCTTTTATTTTTCGTTTTGTGAAGCGGTCTCAACTTTTCATCTGTTTTTTTGAAGCATTTTCTGCTTTCTCGCTATTGTCAAACCCACAGAAATGCTTTATAATAATAAAGCGGTCTGCAGCCATAAGCAGGCCGGTGTGTAAGAACGGAAATCCGGGATCGTCCCAAAGCGTTTTAGCAGCGCGTCCGCTGTGCGGCGGGCTGGGCGGTCTCGTCTTTTTCAAATTTTATAGAGTAATTGGGAAAAGGAGTATTCTACTATGCTGACAAATGAATACCTGAAGCGCGTTTACGAAGGTCTGGAAAAGCGCAATGCCAACGAGCCTGAGTTCCTGCAGGCTGTGCGCGAGGTTCTGGAGAGCATCCAGCCCGTTGTGGAGAAGCACCCTGAGTACGAGAAGGCCGCTCTGATCGAGCGTCTGGTCGAGCCGGAGCGCATCATCACCTTCCGTGTGCCTTGGGTTGACGATCAGGGCAAGGTTCAGGTGAACCGCGGCTACCGTGTGCAGTTCAACAGCGCCATCGGCCCCTACAAGGGCGGCCTGCGCTTCCATCCCTCTGTCAATCAGGGCATCCTGAAGTTCCTCGGCTTTGAGCAGACCTTCAAGAACAGCCTGACCACCCTGCCCATGGGCGGCGGCAAGGGCGGCTCTGACTTCGACCCCCACGGCAAGAGCGACATGGAAGTGATGCGCTTCTGCCAGAGCTTCATGACCGAGCTGTACCGCCACATCGGCCAGTTCGTGGATTGCCCCGCCGGTGATATCGGTGTCGGCGGCCGTGAGGTCGGCTATATGTTCGGCCAGTACAAGCGCCTGACCAACAGCTTCCAGGGCGGCATGCTCACCGGCAAGGGCCTGACCTTCGGCGGTTCTCTGGCCCGTACCGAGGCTACCGGCTACGGCCTGTGCTACTTCACCGCTGAAGCTCTGAAGTGCATGCGCAACGACAGCCTCCAGGGCAAGACCGTGGTCATCTCCGGTTCCGGCAATGTTGCGATCTACGCCTGCGAGAAAGCTACCCAGCTGGGTGCCAAGGTCGTGACCATGTCCGACTCCAACGGCTATGTCTACGATCCCAACGGCATCGATCTGGCCTACGTCAAGGATCTGAAGGAAGTCCGCCGCGGCCGTATCAAGGAGTACGCCGAGACCCACGAGGGTGTAACCTATGTTGCAGATTGCACCAAGGTCTGGACTGTCCCCTGCGACATCGCCCTGCCCTGCGCAACCCAGAACGAGATCAACAAGGAGTCCGCTGAGGCTCTGGTGAAGGGCGGCTGCACTGTCGTGTGCGAGGGTGCCAACATGCCCAGCACCCCGGAGGCCATCGAGGTCTACCTGTCCAACGGCATCCTGTACGGACCTGCAAAGGCTTCCAACGCAGGCGGCGTGGCTACCTCCGGTCTGGAGATGAGCCAGAACTCTGAGCGCCTGAGCTGGACCTTTGAAGAGGTCGATGCCAAGCTGAAGGGCATCATGGAGGGCATCTTCCACGCTTCCTACGATGCATCTGTGGCTGCCGGTTCCGAGGGCAACCTGATGGTCGGTGCAAACTGCGCAGGCTTCCTGAAGGTTGCTACCGCCATGATGGCACAGGGCATCACCTACTAAGTCATACCGCGTCGTCTAAGAGCCGCGCCCGCAGGGGTGCGGCTCTTTTTTGGTATAACCCCGCCCCGCTCTGCCCACACTGGCAGTATCTTATGGCAGAAAGGGAGTTTTGTATGGACGAGCAGATGTTTTGTTTTCAGTGTGAGCAGGCGGCGGGCTGCACCGCCTGCACCGGCGCAGCGGGGGTGTGCGGCAAGTCGGCCGAGACAGCCGCCGCACAGGACCGGCTCACCGGGGCGCTCATCGCGTTTGCCGGGCAGCTCATCGCGGCGGGGCGCGGCCCGACCCCGGAACAGGCCCGGCTGCTGATGCAGGGGCTGTTCACCACCATTACCAACGTGAACTTTGACCCCGCCGCCGTGGACGCGCTGACCCGCCGGGTGCACGACGCCAGCCCCGGCACCGGCCCGGACTACGACATGCAGGCCCTCTGGCGGGAACCGGACGCCGACCGGCGCAGCCTGAAATGCTTTGTGCTGTTCAGCCTGCGGGGCATGGCCGCCTACAACTACCACGCCCGGGTGCTGGGCCGCATCGACCCGGAGCTGGACCGGTTCTTCTGTACCGCCCTGCAGGCCGTGGGCGACCCCGGCCAGACCACCGACGCCCTGTGGCAGCTGGTGCAGGCCACAGGAGAAGCCAGCTACCGCTGCATGGAGCTGCTGGACGCGGCCAACACCGGCGCGTTTGGCGATCCGGAACC
The DNA here is from genome assembly GCF_003603005.1 of Faecalibacterium sp. AF27-11BH. Classification (NCBI taxonomy): domain Bacteria; kingdom Bacillati; phylum Bacillota; class Clostridia; order Eubacteriales; family Oscillospiraceae; genus Faecalibacterium; species Faecalibacterium sp. AF27-11BH. Next base: position 30,229 of record NZ_QVGS01000016.1, on the reverse strand, counting down.
GGTGCAGGTGCCCCTGACCATTGAAAAGGGGCCGTTCATCGTGATTTCCGGCCACGACCTCTACGACGCACAGCAGCTGCTGGAACAGACCGCAGGCCGGGGCGTCAACGTCTACACCCACTCGGAGATGCTGCCCGCCCACGGCTACCCGGAGCTGAAGCGCCGCTACCCCCACCTCAAGGGCAACTTTGGCACCGCATGGCAGAACCAGCAGCGGGAGTTCGAGGACATCCCCGCGCCCATCCTGTTCACCACCAACTGCATCATGCCCCTGCGCGCCAGCTACGCCGACCGGGTGTTCACCACCTCGGTGGTGGCTTACCCCGGCGTGCCCCACATCGACGAAGGGCGCGACTTTTCCCCGGTGATCGAAAAGGCGCTGGAGCTGGGCGGCTACGCGCAGGACACCCTGCTGCCCGGCCTGAACGGCGGCTCCACGGTGACCACCGGTTTTGCCCGCACCGCCGTGCTGCAGCACGCGGACGAGATCGTGCAGGCGGTGCGGGACGGTAAGCTGCGGCACTTCTTTCTGGTGGGCGGCTGCGACGGCACCCGGCCCAGCCGCCGCTACTACACCGAGTTTGCCCGCCTTACCCCGCCCGACACCATCCTGCTGACCCTGGCCTGCGGCAAGTTCCGCCTGAACGACCTGCCCCTTGGCACCGTGCCGGGCACCGGCCTGCCCCGCATCCTAGACGTGGGCCAGTGCAACGACGCCTACAGCGCCATCCGCATCGCATTGGCGCTGGCCGACGCCTTTGGCTGCGGCGTCAACGACCTGCCCCTCTCGCTGGTGCTGTGCTGGTTTGAGCAGAAGGCCGTGTGCATCCTCATCGCGCTGCTGGCGCTGGGCATCCGGAACATCCGGCTGGGGCCTACCCTGCCCCCGTTCCTCTCGCCGGTCGTTGTGGCTGCCCTGCAGCAAAAGTACGATTTAAAAGCCGTAACAACGCCGGAAAATGACCTGCAGGCCATTCTGGGCAGACATTGAGCCTGCACTGTTCTCACTATAGCTACAACTGACCGCCATACGCGGCGTTTCGCACAAGAAGTGGTGTAAAGCAGTTGTCATATTTGGTGCAGCTGTCACTTGAAGATTTTTCAGCGTTCAGTATAATAATAGTTACCGGAACAAAGGCGTTCCGCAAGGGTAAAGTATGCCCTTGCGGGGCGCTTTTCTTTTTTGTCAAAATGCGGAGGGTGCCGCACCGGTGAGGATTTTAGATAAGGATGGGAAAGTCTATGGAAAACTTTACAGAGCAGAAAAACACCCTTGGTCTGTACGATCCACAGTTTGAGCACGATGCCTGCGGCATTGGCGCTGTGGTGGATATCAAGGGCCGCAAAAGCCACCAGACCGTGGACGATGCACTAGCCATTGTGGAACGGCTGGAGCACCGTGCCGGCAAGGATGCCGAGGGCAAGACCGGCGACGGTGTGGGCATTTTGCTGCAGATCAGCCACAAGTTCTTCTCCAAGGTGGCCGAAGAACTGAACATCAGCCTTGGCAACGAGCGCGAGTACGGTGTGGGCATGTTCTTCTTCCCCCAGAGCGAACACCTGCGTGCGCAGGCCATGAAGCTGTTTGAGGTGGTCACCCGCAAGGAAGGCCTCGAATTTCTGGCATGGCGCAAGGTTCCCGTGAACCCGGATGCCGTGGGCCAGAAAGCCCGCGACTGTATGCCTGCTATCTGGCAGTGCTTCATCAAAAAGCCCGCCAAGGTGAGCAAGGGCATCGATTTTGACCGCAAGCTGTACATTGTGCGCCGCGTGTTCGAGCAAGCCAGCAACGGCACTTATGTGCCCAGCCTGTCCAGCCGCACCATCGTGTACAAGGGCATGTTCCTTGTGCACGACCTGCGCCTGTTCTATACCGACCTGCAGGACGAGGATTATGAATCCGCTATCGGCATGGTGCACAGCCGCTTCTCCACCAACACCAACCCCAGCTGGATGCGCGCACACCCCAACCGCTTCATCCTGCACAACGGCGAGATCAACACCATCAAGGGCAACACGGATGCCATGCTGGCTCGTGAAGAGAGCATCTCCAGCTCCATCATGCAGGACGACATGAACAAGATCCTGCCCATCATCAATACTTCCGGCTCCGATTCCGCCATGCTGGATAACGCGCTGGAATTCATGGTGATGAACGGCATGGATCTGCCGCTGGCCGTGATGATCACCATTCCCGAGCCGTGGGAGAACAACAAGAACATCAGCCAGAAAAAGCGCGATTTCTACCAGTATTATGCCACCATGCTGGAGCCTTGGGATGGCCCCGCTGCCATCCTCTTCTCGGACGGCGACGTGATGGGCGCTGTGCTGGACCGCAACGGTCTGCGCCCCAGCCGCTATTACATCACCAAGGACGGCCGCATGATCCTGTCCTCCGAGGTGGGTGTGCTGGAATGCGAGCCGGATAATATTTTGGTCAAGGATCGTCTGCGCCCCGGCAAAATGCTGCTGGTGGACACCGTGAAGGGCGAAGTGGTGGACGACGAAAAGCTCAAGGAGTTCTACGCCAGCCGTGAGCCTTACGGCGAGTGGATCGACCGCAACCTTGTGGAGCTGGCCAGACTGAAAATTCCCAACGTGAAGGTGGAAAGCTACACCGGCGATCAGCTCACCCGCCTGCAGAAGGTGTTCGGCTACAAGTATGAGGATGTGAACACCATGATCCTCTCCATGGCACGGGCAGGCGTAGAGCCTTCCGGCGCTATGGGCACCGACACCCCGCTTGCTGTGCTGAGCAACCAGCATCCGCCGCTGTTCAATTACTTCAAGCAGCGCTTTGCGCAGGTCACCAACCCGCCCATCGATGCCATCCGCGAAAAGGTGGTCACTTCCACCAGCGTGTATATTGGCGCACACGGCAACCTGCTGGAGGACAAGCCCGAGAACTGCAAGGTGCTCAAGGTGCACAACCCCATCCTGACCAGCACCGACCTGCTCAAGATCAAATACATGAACGTGCCCGGCTTCAAGGTAGCCACGGTGTCCATCAACTACTATAAGAATACCAGTCTGGAAAAGGCCATCGACCGTGTATTTCTGGAGGTTGACCGCGCCTACAAGGATGGTGCAAACATCATCATCCTTTCTGACCGCGATGTGGATGAATACCACGTGACCATTCCCAGCCTGCTGGCAGTTTCCGCGGTTTCGCAGTACCTGATCCGCACCAAGAAGAGCACCGCACTGGCCCTGATCCTGGAAAGTGCAGAGCCGCGCGAGGTGCACCACTTTGCCGCTCTGCTGGGCTACGGTGCCTGCGCCATCAATCCCTATCTGGCACATGAGACCATCGGCCAGCTCATCGACGAAGGCCTGCTGGACAAAGATTACTATGCAGCCGTGGAGGACTACGACAACGCCATCCTCAGCGGCATTGTGAAGATTGCCTCCAAGATGGGCATTTCCACCATCCAGAGCTACCAGAGCAGCCAGATCTTTGAGGCTGTGGGCATCTCCAAGGATGTCATCGACAAATACTTCACCGGCACGGTGAGCCGTGTGGGCGGCATTACCCTTTCGGACATTCAGGCCGATGTGGAAGCCCAGCACAACGCAGCCTTCGACCCGCTGGGTCTGGACATCAACATGGAGCTAGCCGACAGCGGCGCACACAAATTCCGCAGCGGCAAGGAAGAACACCTGTTCAACCCCCAGACCATCCACCTGTTCCAGAAAGCCTGCTGGACGAACGACTACTCGGCTTTCAAGCAGTTCACCAGCACCGTGGACAATATGGGTGCTGACGGCGTGCATCTGCGCAGCCTGCTGGACTTCAACTATGCTCCTGACGGCGGCATCCCGCTGGAAGAGGTGGAGCCGGTAAGCTCCATCGTCAAGCGGTTCAAGGGCGCAGCCATGAGCTACGGTGCCCTGAGCAGTGAAGCCCATGAGACCATTGCCATTGCCCTGAACCGTCTGGGCGGCCGCAGCAACACCGGCGAGGGCGGCGAACCCGAAGAGCGCTACCACAGCGAGAGCAATTCCAAGATCAAGCAGGTGGCTTCCGCACGCTTTGGTGTAACGAGCAAATACCTCGTTTCTGCGGAAGAGATCCAGATCAAGCTGGCACAGGGTGCAAAGCCCGGTGAGGGCGGCAACCTGCCCGGTGCCAAAGTATATCCGTGGATTGCAAAGACCCGCCACAGCACCACCGGTGTGGGCCTGATCTCTCCCCCGCCGCACCACGATATCTACTCCATCGAGGACCTTGCAGAGCTGATCTACGACCTGAAGAACGCCAACCGCAGCGCCAACATCAATGTCAAGCTGGTCAGTGAGGCCGGCGTTGGCACCATTGCGGCCGGTGTTGCCAAGGGCGGCGCACAGGTCATTCTGGTGTCCGGCTACGACGGCGGCACCGGTGCAGCACCGCGTACTTCCATCAAGCACGCTGGCCTGCCGTGGGAGCTGGGCATCGCCGAGACCCATCAGACCCTGATCCTGAACGGCCTGCGCACCCGCGTGCGCATCGAGAGTGACTCCAAGCTGCTCTCCGGCCGCGATGTTGCCATCAGCTGTATGCTGGGCGCAGAGGAGTTCGGCTTCGGCACTACCCTGCTGATGGCCGAGGGCTGCGTGATGATGCGTGTGTGCAATCTGGATACCTGCCCCATGGGCATCTGCACCCAGAACCCGGAGCTGCGCAAGAACTTCAAGGGCAAGCCGGAATACATCATCAACTACCTCACCTTTGTGGCCGAGGAGCTGCGCGAGTACATGGCAAAACTGGGCGTGCGCACCATCGATGAACTGGTGGGCCGCACCGACCTGCTCAAGGTCAAGCCTGCCGCACCCGGCAGCCGCGCTTCCAAGATGGATCTCGACTGCATCCTGCACAACCCTGCCATCGAGAACAGCAATGTTCACTTCGTGAAGGAGGACACCTACGACTTCCATCTGGAAAACACCCTCGATATGAAGGTGCTGATGAAGAAGTTCAAGCTCAGCAGCAAGAATGCCCAGAGCGTGACGCTGGATGTCTCCAACACCGACCGCGCCTTTGGTGCCATCTTTGGCAGCGAGATCACCCGCAAATACGGCAACAGCCTGCCGGATGATATTTACACCGCCCACTGTGTGGGTGCAGGCGGCCAGAGCTTTGGTGCCTTCATCCCGGGCGGCCTGACGCTGGACCTTGTGGGCGACTGCAACGACTACATGGGCAAGGGCCTGTCCGGCGGCAAGATCGTCGTGCGCCCGCCCAAGGGCATCACATTCAAGCCCGAGGAGAACATTATCACCGGCAACGTGGCCCTGTACGGTGCTACCAGCGGCAAGGCGTTCATTTCCGGCGTGGCCGGTGAGCGCTTCGCCGTGCGCAACAGCGGTGCCACCGCCGTTGTGGAGGGCGTTGGCGACCACGGCTGCGAGTACATGACCGGCGGCACGGTGGTGGTTCTGGGCCAGACCGGCAAGAACTTTGCAGCCGGTATGACCGGCGGCATCGCCTATGTGCTGGACGAGAACTGGGACTTCTACCAGCGCGTGAACAAGGAGACCGTCAGCCTGGAGCCTGTGGAGCACAAGTACGATGTTGCCACCCTGAAAGAGCTGATCCGCGAACATGTGGAGGCCACCGGCTCTCCCCGCGGCAAAGAGATTCTTGACAACTTCAGCGAATTCCTGCCCAAGTTCAAGAAAGTTCTGCCCTACGATTATGACCGTATGCTGCGTGTGATCGCATCCGTTGAGGAGCGCGGTCTGGACGGCGAGCAGGCACAGATCGAAGCATTCTACACGGTGCAGAAGAAGAAGTAAGGAGGGCAGCGTTATGGGTAAGACAACTGGATTTATCGACTATACGCGCAAAACCAGCACGGATGTTCCGCCGCTGGAACGCATTGAAAACTTTAACGAATTTCATGTCTGGCTCTCCCGCGAGGAGCAGCAGACGCAGGCAGCACGCTGCATGGACTGCGGTGTTCCCTTCTGTCAGGCCGGCATGATGATCGGCGGCATGGCCTCCGGCTGCCCGCTGAACAACCTCATCCCGGAGTGGAACGACCTTGTTTATCATGGCAAGTGGGAGCTGGCCATGCATCGGCTGATGGCCACCAACCGTTTTCCGGAGTTCACCAGCCGGGTGTGCCCTGCCCTGTGTGAAGCGGCCTGCACCTGCGGCGATGTGACCGGCAGCAGCGTGACCGTGCGCGAGAACGAGCACGCCATTATTGAGACGGCTTACGCCAAGGGCTGGCTGCACGCCGCACCGCCGCCCTCCCGCACCGGCAAGAGCGTAGCTGTGGTGGGCAGCGGCCCCTCCGGCCTTTCGGTGGCCGAATACCTGAACAAGCGCGGCCACGCCGTGACTGTGTTCGAGCGTGCAGACCGCGTGGGCGGCCTGCTGATGTACGGCATCCCCAACATGAAGCTGGACAAATCCGTCATCGAGCGCCGCATCAAGATCATGCAGGCCGAGGGCGTGGAGTTCCGCACCAACATGGATGTGGGCGGGGCTGTTGCCGCCGAAGAGCTGCTGAACGGCTACGATGCCGTGGTGCTGTGCTGCGGTGCCAAGAAGGCCCGCGACCTGAATGTGCCCGGCCGCGATGCAAACGGCGTGCACTTTGCCGTGGACTACCTGACCAGCGTGACCAAGAGCCTGCTGGACAGCCAGTTCGCGGACGGCAAGGCCATCGATGCCAAGGGCAAGAATGTTCTGGTGATCGGCGGCGGTGATACCGGCAACGACTGTCAGGGCACGGCCCTGCGGCAGGGCTGCACCGATCTGGTGGCACTGGAAATGATGCCGCAGCCGCCCAAGGAGCGTGCAGCCTCCAACCCGTGGCCGGAGTGGCCCCGTGTGCTGAAGGTGGACTACGGCCAGACCGAGTGTCTTGCAAAGTTTGGCAAGGACCCGCGCGTGTACCAGACCACCGTGAAGGAATTTTTGAAGGATGATGCGGGCAATCTGACCGGTGCTATCATCTCCTACCTGAAGCCGGAACGGAACCCCGAGACCGGCCGTACCAGCATGGTGCCTACCGGTGAAGAATTCACCTACAACTGCCAGCTGGCGTTCATCGCCGCAGGCTTTACCGGCTGCGAAAGCTACGTGGCCGATGCATTTGGTGTGGAGCTGACCGCCCGCGGCAACGTGGCAGACCACAGCTTCAAGACCAACGTGGAAAAGGTGTTCGTTTGCGGCGATATGCGCCGCGGCCAGAGCCTTGTGGTGTGGGGCCTGCGCGAAGGCCGCGACTGCGCCGCCGAGGTAGACCGCTACCTGATGGGCTACACCAACCTCTAACTAAGCCATTCTCTTTCCTATCCTAAACAAGCAGAAGCGGGGGCCTTTGCAAGGCTCCCGCTTCTGCTTTTGTTTTTTAGTCTGTATTGTATTCCGGTTCCGTGGGGGTAGGATCTGTTGTTTCCGGAGGGGCCGGCTCTGTCGTGGTGGGTTCGGTAGCGGCGGGTTCCTCCGGTGTTACCGTGATCTGCACACTGGGGTCTGCCGCAATATACACGGTGATCACCGTGCCCACTTCCACCTTGGTGCCCGGCTCCTCGCTGGTACGCACCACGCAGCCGGATGCATAGGAGCCATCATTCACCACCATAAAGCAGCTGGCCACAAGACCCCGGGCTTCCAGTTCCTTTACCGCGCCATCCTGCGTAAAGCCGATGATATTGGGCATCTCGGCCATCTGCGGGCCTTTGCTCACCACCAGCCGTATGGTCTCCCCTGCCTTGAGCACAGTATCCGCGCTCGGCTCCTGCTGGATGATCTGGCCCGCCGGGGCGGTATCGCTGTATTCCTCGGTGACATAGAACAGATACATGCTGGTATATTCCCGGTTGTTCTGCACCTGTGTGTAGTCCATGCCAATAAAGTTCGGCACAAGGTTCTGCGGCACCATCACCTCGCTGCTGGCCGGTTCCGACTCCGCAGCCGACGCGGCAGGCTGGTGGATGTGCTGGCTCAGCACGCTCCACAGCGTGAGCAGAATGAGGATGGACAGCAGGATCACGATGCCCGCCAGCAGCGCTTTTAAGCTGAGCAGATGCTCCTTGCGTTCCGGCTCCGGCTGGGCTGTGTGCACCGGAGCCTCCGGCTTCATGGTGCGAGTCAGCTCGGCGGTGTATTCCTTGGAAGAAAGGGCCTGATACAGCTGCGGCACGGTCTGGATGCGCTCCATGGGCCGCAGGCGCAGGCCCAGCTGCAGCACCTGCGAGACGTACAGCGGCAGGCTGCCGTTCACCGATTTTGCGCGTGGGTTGGAGTCTGTCACCATGCGCTGCGCTGCAGGCACCGGGGCCTGCCCGCACACCATGCGGTAGAACACGGCCGCAAGGCTGTATTCATCGGTATAGCGGCCCTCGAACTCTGCGGTGGAATACTGCTCCGGGGCGGAATAGCCTTCGTACAGCTGTTCGTGCAGGCCGCTGCCCGCCGTGCGCAGGCCCACCGTGGCATAGCCCGCCAGACGGCAGCGGTCGTTTTCCATCACGCGGATGTTCTCCGGGCAGATACCGCGGTGCACCAGACCGATCTTGTGCATGGCGGCTACGCCTTCAAACACCGGCTGCAGCATGGTGCAGGCATCGTCCGGGCGGATGGTGCCGGGGTGGTTTTCCAGCCACTGATCCAGCGGGGTGCCGCCCAGATTTTCCAGAATGGCGTAAACGCTGTTATTGGCTTCCACCACATCCAGCACGGCTTCCAGACCATTGGCCGGAGTGATGCGCTGGATGGAGCGGTACAGGTCCGCAAAATCCATGCGGGTGGTCTTGAACAGCACCTCACTGCCGGTCTTGGGCCGCAGGGTGCTTTCTGCGGTGCGCTCCGCCGTGAGGGTAATGGGCAGATATTCCTTGATGGTCACCCGGAAACGGCCCAGATTCTCTGCGCCGCGGTAGAGGATGCCCTCGCCGTCGATGCTCAGCATTTCCCCTACGGTGTAGCGCCCGGCCAGCACGGTGCCCACCGGCAGGGTGCCGCCGGGGTTGCGCCCGGCAAAGCTTTTGCCGCAGTGCGGGCAGCTTTGTGCTGCTCCGGGCAGCGGCTGCAGGCAGTATGGACACAGGCGTGTTGCTTCCATTGTGGTCTCCTTATACCGTTTTGCGCCGCAGCAGGCTCATGGGCGGCAGCTCCGGCGTGGGAATGGTGTATTTTTCCATGGCATGCGGGGTGCTCTCCACCCGTTCACCGGCTTCGTTTTCGATCCACTCAGGGTTCAGCGGAATGCTGCGGCCATCCGGGCAGAGGGCTTCCAGAGTGTCGCCCAGGCTCCACTTGCCGCGCTGCTGGCAGGAGGCAACGCCGTTCTCCCAGCCGTCCACCGTGCCCACAAACTCCCACTCGCGGATGTAAGTAGCGCTGTCGGTGGCCTGTCTGGCCTGCTCGCGGCCAAAGTAGAAGCCCGGCGAGTAGTGGCGGTGGCTGGTACGGGTAAGCTCCTCGTACACTTCAGCAGGCAGCTCAAAGTTGTCGTTGAGCGGGTCGGCCAGATAAGCGTCCAGCGCCCTGCGGTAGGCGGCGGTAACGCTTGCCACATAGTAGAAGGTCTTGGCACGGCCCTCGATCTTCAGGCTGTCCACACCGGCCTTGCAGATCAGATCAAGGAAAGGCGCGGTGCACATATCATTGGCGTTGAGGATGTAGCTGCCGTTCTCGTTCTCGCCGATCTCGTACAGCTGGCCCGGACGGGTCTCCTCGCTGAGATAGTATTTCCAGCGGCAGGGCTGGGCGCACTGGCCGCGGTTCGCGTCGCGGCCCGCCATGTAGTTGGAAAGCAGGCATCGGCCCGAAACGCTCATGCACATAGCACCGTGCACAAAGGCTTCGATCTCCAGCTCCGGCGGTGTTTTATCGCGCAGGATCGCAATATCCTGCAGGGTCATCTCACGGGCCAGCACCACGCGCTTTGCGCCCATGTTGTAGGCGGCGCGGGCCGCAGCCCAGTTGGTGATGCCTGTCTGGGTGGACATGTGCACATCGATGTCCGGTGCAAAGGTCTTGCAGGCATCCAGCACACCAAGGTCTGCCACGATAAAGGCATCCACACCGGCCTTGGCTGCTTCCTTGATGGCCTCGGGCAGGCGGTCGGCTTCCTCGTTGGTGGGCAGGGTGTTCATGGTCAGGTAGACCTTGCGGCCGCGGGCGTGAGCGTAGATGACACCCTCGGCCAGCTGTTCCGGCGTAAAGTTGGCCGGAGCAGACCGCATTCCAAATTCAGGCAGGCCGCAGTAAACGGCATCGGCACCGTAGTTGATGGCATAGCGCAGGCGTTCCAGATCGCCTGCCGGGGCCAGCAGTTCCGGGATTTGCAGCATAGTTCAAATTCCTCTCATTTTTCCGTATTCACAGTTTTGTTCACTTGTGCTGCCTTCTGGCAGTTTGCGTTGTGTTCGCTCAGGGTGCGGGCATAATAATAGCTGCCCTTGAGGTCGGTCACAAAGAAATAGGCATCCTTGGCCTCCTCATTGGGCTGGGGGGCCAGCGCTGCCCTGATGGCCGCAATGCCGGGGTTCGAGATCGGCCCGGCAGGCAGGCCCTTGCAGCTGTAGGTATCATACGCAGCCACGATATTTTCCGGGATATTATCCCAGCCGCCATAGTAGGGTGCCACCCAGTTCCAGAGGTAATTGTTGTCACTGTCGCTCTGGATGTGGCTGGAGGTGTTGCTCTGCAGGCGCGGGTAGGGCGAATCCGCAGCCAGACGGTTGCGGAACACCTGTGCCACGTTCGAGTCCTGACTGTTGCCCGCTTCCTCCTGCACAAAGGATGCCAGTGTGATCAGCTGGGGCAGGGTCATATCCTGCTTTTTAAGTTCTGCATACATCTCATCGGTGATCTGTGCATCGAACTGGGCATAGAAGGTGGCTACATAGTTGTGCACGGTGTCGTCCTTTAAGAATTCGTAGGTCTCCGGGAAGAGATAGCCCTCGCACTTCATAAAGCGGTCCGGCGCGTCGGCATCGTCCGGCACGTACTGCCAGAAGGTGTATTCGCTGAAATCGCCCTCGTTGGCTTCCTTCAAAAAGTCCTCCGCGCTGCACAGCCCGGCGGCTTCCATTTTCTGGGCAATGGCAATGGCCGTGGTGCCCTCTGGGATGGTCACGCGCACCGTTTCGGCCTTGGCGTAGGTGGACAGGACCGCAATAATGGCATCGTAAGAACAGGCGCTCTTCTGCAGGGTAAAATCGCCATACTGCAGCTTTGATGCCGCACCCTTTTGCCCCACATACCAGCGGAACAGATAGGCCGAGCGGATCACACCCGCATCCTTGAGCTTTTGCGCAATGACGGAAACGCCGCTGCCCTGCGGGATGCTCACCGTTACCTCCGTGCCGGGTCTGCCATTGCCGCTGATCTCGTTGTGCGCAAACAGCAGCGCCCCGCCAACGGCCAGCGCCAGCAGTACCACCAGCACCAGCAGGATCTTCCCTACACCGCCTTTTTTGCGGGTGTTTTTTTCGTGTGCCATAAGCACCTTCCTTTTATCTTAGTTTTCCAGCATCAGGCGCATGTAGCTTTCGGCTACATCAAAGGGTTCGGCATCAAAGCGGATCATGCCGTAGTCCTGCCGGGTGCCCTCGCCGAGGAACAGCGGCTGGGATGCGCCCACGGTAATGACCGCCTTTTCCACAATGACTTCCTTTTCGCGGGCGGCTTCCATCAGTACTTCGGCGGCGCGGTCATTGTCGGCCTGCAGCTCCACAAAGTAAAGCGTATCCTCCTTGCGGAAATAAATACCATAGCCGTGGGCGCTGGAAACGATGGTGGCACCGGAGGAGTACAGATCTCCCAGCACCACGGCCATGCGCTCCGGGGTCAGCTGCACGGTATCGGGCCAGAAGCGCTCCCGCAGCTCACACAGCTTTTTGGCGGTGACGGAATCAAACTCCGCCTGGCTCCACAGGTTGCGCTCCACCTCGCGGGGAAGACAGCGCAGGGCGAAGGCCCATGCAAAGCCCTTATCCTGCAGCAGTGCGGCCTGCTCCGGGCTGGTGGGCACTGCCACCGTAAACCCTGCGCCGCGCAGCTTCTGCTGGGCACACAGATAGTCTACAAGGCCCGCCAGGATCAGGCTGCCCTCGCCGCACAGACCGTACAGGTAGGTGCCGCTGCGGCCCTGCAGCGTGACCGGCACAGCCAGCACCACCGCGGCGATCTCATCATTTTCCTCGGCCACATAGACGTTCTGCTCGCCTGCAAACTGCTCAATGGCCTTTTTGGCAAATTCTTCTGATTCATTGCGCTGGCTCTGCCATAAAGCCAGCACTGCCGGTTTATCTTCCGGCTGCATCAAACGATACATCTGTCAGGATGCCCCCTCTTATCGAAAATTATGTCAGCTGCTTCAACACGATCTCCTGCACTTCGGCCTGAATGTCTTCGATGCTGCGCATGTTGTCCCCGCTGGTGCAATGCACGACGGCCCAGCCAAGGTGCGCGGCACAATACTCGGCGGCGCAGCGGCTGCGGGCAAGATACTCGGTATCCTTCTCGTGCACATCCTTCCTGCTCTCGTCGCCGTGGTAACGCTGGGTCATAAGCTTCTGGCTCACGGCGGGGTCTACCTGTAAGTAGATCACCTCATCCGGCGCAGGCAGGCCCAGCAGATGGAATTCAAAATCAAACAGCCAGCCGAGAAAACTCTCCCACTGCTCCGGCGGCAGCTTGGAGCACTGGTGCACCGCGTTGGAGGTGGTGTAGCGGTCGGCAATGATGATGCCGCCATTCTCGTAAAAACTGCCCCAGTCCTTTTTGTAGCTGGCATAGCGGTCCACCGCATAAAAGCTGGAGGCTGCATAGGCGTTTACATCGTCCGGGTGCTGGCCGAACTGCCCTGCCAGATACATTTTTACAAGGGCGCTGGAGTCGCTGCCGTAGTCCGGGAAGCTCACCTCGCGCACCGCAAGGCCCTGTGCAGCCAGATACCCGGCCAGCAGCTTTGCCTGCGTGGCCTTGCCGCTGCCGTCCAGTCCTTCAATGGCGATCAGTTTTCCCTTGCTCATACGCCTGCAGCCTCCTTGATGGATGCATATTTTGCGCGCACCTCAGCGGTTTTCCCGCAGCACATTTTTCCCTCCGGGCAGGGGCCGGATACACAGGCCGGGCCGGACTTTGCAAAGATATGCGGTGCCACCGGGTACACCAGCTCAAACATTTTTTCGGCCAGCTCCCGGATCTCCCACTGGGCGCGGCTGCAGCAGCGCAGGTGGAAAAAGTTCTGCAGGCTGCGGGCATTCATGGTGACCACCATCTTGGTCTCGCAGGCGTTGGGCAGTACAAAGCGGGCATCCTCGTTGGCCTGCTTGCTGGCCTTGGCACGGGCCTGCTTTTCCGGCATTCCTTCAGCCATCAGGCGGGCGGTGTGGCCTTCTTCCAGCTTGTGGGCAAGGTCGAGGTAGCGCTTTGCGTCCTCTTCCATGCTGGCAAGGAAAGCTTCCTTTGCTTCCGGGATGGCTTCGATCTCGGGCGGTACCACATAGCGGAAATCGTCCAGCCGCACATAGCGCTGGCTCTGCACACTGAAGGATGCAATGCGGTGGCGGGTGATCTGCGCCAGCAAAGTGCGGCTGACCCCCTCGATGCCAAAGGTGAAGCTGGCATGTTCAATGGGGCTGGCATGGCCCAGATCGCTGAGCATGGTCAGGAACTTCGCGGTCTTTTCCTCGGTCAGGCCGTCCAGCAGGTCGGTGATGTGCGCATCGGAATAGCAGAGCTTTGCCGCTGCAGCCACCACCTTTTCCGGTTCCGGGGTATGTGCAATCAAACGAACAGTCATCATAAGTGTGTTATTCCTCCGCAGTGATTTTGGTCAGGGGCGCAAAATTGGCCATGGTCTTTTTGATGCCCACCTTTTCAAAGTTGATCTCCACGATCTGATCTCCGGCGGCGGGCTTCACAGCCACTACCTGACCGCGTCCGAACACCTTGTGCTCCACAAGATCGCCCGGCTCATAGTGTTTTGCGCCTTTTGCAGCGGTTTTTGCTGCCGGTGCGCCTGTAAAGGAGATTTGCTTTGCAGATTTTTTCTGCGTTGTTCCGTCAGAATATGCAGAACTGTAACCAGAACCATATCCCGTACCTGCGCCGCTGCGGCCATAGCCGGAACCGTATCCGCTCTGGCTCTGGCCCCGGTTTGCATAGGCCGAGCCAAAGCCGCGTCCCTCGCCCGCGTTGTATTCGCGGTTCAGGTAGCCGCTGCGATTGCTATAGCCGCTTCCGTAGCCGCCCGTACCGTACCCACTGGCGCTGCGGCCCCATCCGGACGGCCCGGAGTAACCGGATGCACCACCGGGCACCGTATCACGATAGCTGTCGCCCCAGCCGCCAAAGCGGGAGCGCTGTTCCAGTACCGGGCTGCGGGTCTCCTCGATATACTCCGGCTCGATCTCCCGCAAAAAGCGGCTCGGCTCGTTGCGCTGGGTGCGGCCATACAGCATCCGGGAAACGCTGTTGGAGATGTACAGCTCCTTCTTGGCGCGGGTGATGCCCACGTAGGCAAGGCGGCGCTCCTCTTCCAGATCAGCTTCGGAATACTTGCTCATCTCGCTGGGGAACACGCCCTCCTCCATGCCAATCAGGAACACATACGGAAATTCCAGACCCTTGGCGGAGTGGATGGTCATGAGCACCACCTGATCGGCGCTCTCGTTATAGCTGTCGATATCGCTGATGAGGGCGATATCTTCCAGATAGCCTTCCAGCGTGGCTTCCTCACCGTGCTGGTCGCAGTAGTTCTTGACATTGTTGACCAGCTGACCAAGGTTCTGCAGACGGTCAGCCGCATCCTCGTGGCCCTTGGCTGCATCGGCTTCCAGCATGGCCTTATAGCCGGTCAGCTCGATCACATCGGCTGCAAACTCGTCCAGCGTGCGGGTCTCCAAAGAATCCTGCAGGCGCTGATAGATCTGCCAGAACTTGAGCAGCGGCATTACGGCGCGGCTGAGCTTTGCATATTGGTCGGCATGGCCGATGATGTCCAGCATGCTCACGCCCTCCTGCGTGGCCAGATCGGCAATCACCTCCACGGTGGTGGCACCGATCTTGCGGGCAGGCTCGTTGATGATGCGGCGCAGGCGCACATCATCGCGGGGGTTCGCCACGATGGACATGTAGGAATGGATATCCTTGACCTCTTTGCGGTCGTTGAAGCGCTGGCCGCCCACGATCTTGTGGGGGATGCCTGCACGGGTAAAGTAGCTTTCGATGGGGGCCGATTGGGCGTTCATGCGGTAGAGGATGGCGTGGTCGGCCAGATGTCCGCCCTCTTTCAGGTGCTGGCCGATCACATCCGCGATGTGGCTGGCCTCGTCCTGCTCGTTCTCGGCGGTGTACACCTGCACCTTGTCGCCCTCGCCATTGCTGGTCCACAGGGTCTTGCCCTTGCGCTCGGTGTTGTGCTGAATGACACAGTTCGCAGCGTTCAGGATATTGGACGTAGAGCGGTAGTTTTGTTCCAGACGGATGATCTTGGTGCCCGGGTAAATGCGCTCGAAATTAAGGATGTTCTCAATGGTAGCGCCGCGGAAGCGGTAGATGCTCTGGTCATCATCGCCCACCACGCAGATGTTCTTTTCCGGGCCGGTGAGGAGGCTCACCAGACGGAACTGCGCCACACTGGTGTCCTGATACTCGTCCACCAGCAGATAGCGGTATTTGTTCTGGTAGAAATCCCGCACATCCTTGTGCTCGGCCAGCAGCTGCACAGTCTGGTAGATCAGGTCGTCAAAGTCGAATGCTCCGGCTTCCTTCAGGCGCTTTTCGTAGGCCGCGTAGATGCGGGCCGTCAGCGCGCCTTTGGTATCTTTTGCGGGGCTGGCAAGGGCCTGTTCCGGGCTGACAAGCTGATCCTTCCATCGGCTCATCTGGTTGATCGCAGCCTTGATGGGCAGGAACTTATCGTCCACATTCAGGTCTTTGTAGACAGCCTTCATCACGCGCTGGGAATCATCGGTATCGTAGATAGTAAAGCTGCGCGGATAGCCGATCTCCTCCGCCCAGCGGCGCAGGATGCGTACACAGGCCGAGTGGAAGGTGGAAGCGAACACTTCGTCGCCCTCCTCGCCGCCCAGCATCCGGCGCAGACGCTCCTTCAGCTCCCCTGCTGCCTTGTTGGTAAAGGTAATGGCCATCACGTTCCAGCTGCGCACAGCGTTCTGGCGCAGCATCCCGTCCAGCCAGCTGGGGGCGGCAGTGCCGGTCATGATGGCGTTGCGCAGAGCCTTGATATCGTCCTCCGTGGCCGGGCGCGGTGTCTGTTTGGAGCCGTGGGCCGAGCCGAACCGGATGAGGTTTGCAATGCGGTTTACCAGCACGGTGGTCTTGCCGCTGCCTGCACCAGCAAGGATGAGCAGCGGGCCATCGGTGGTAAACACTGCCTGCCGCTGCATATCGTTCAGGCGGCCAAACTGTTTTTCGATATAGGTATCGCGCAGAGCGCAGAATTCCTGTGTGAGATCTGTTGCCATGGTTTCCCCTGTTCCTTTTATGTTTATACTATCAAAATACAGTATACCACATTTCAAAACGATTGAGAATAGCCGCCGCGTTCGCTCTGGCTATTTTCAGCGGAAAAAATATTTTTATAATTTGTAACTCCGAAAAGCCTGCGGGCTTTTCGGAGTTACTTTTTCACGAAAGAGGTCGTAGAGAAAAATTGCATCTGATGAAACAGCAGCCGTTTTTCGTTACGGCCTTTTTGTGAAAATGTGTTTGGAGCAGCCCGCAGGCTGCGACAAACACGAAATAAATAATATAATTTCCTTATTTTATGCCCAAAGCAAACGCGGCGGGCATTTCAAATCGTAAAACAAAAACCGCCCGGCAGCTCTTGCGAACCGACGGGCGGAAAAAATGCTTTTCAGAAAGTGCTTAGCCGAAGATGTTGATCAGGATACCAGCAGCAACGGCGGAGCCGATAACGCCGGCCACGTTGGGGCCCATGGCGTGCATCAGCAGGAAGTTGGAGGGGTTCTCACTCTGACCGACCTTCTGAGAAACACGGGCAGCCATAGGCACAGCAGAAACGCCTGCAGAACCGATCAGCGGGTTTACCTGACCGCCGGTCAGCACATACATCAGCTTGCCGAACAGCACACCTGCGGCAGTGCCGAAGGAGAATGCGATCAGGCCCAGCACGATGATGAACAGGGTGCGGGTGTTCAGGAAGGTGTTTGCAGAGGTGGTGCAGCCAACGGACAGTGCCAGGAAGATGGTGATGATGTTCATCAGCTCATTGCCGGCAGTCTTCTGGATGCGATCCACCACGCCGCACTCCTTCATCAGGTTGCCCAGCATCAGCATACCCACCAGAACAGCGGCATCGGGCACGATCAGAGAGACAATGATGGTGACCATGATCGGGAAGATGATCCTCTCGGTCTTGGAGACGGTGCGCAGCTGCTTCATCACGACGGTACGTTCCTTCTTGGTGGTCAGTGCCTTCATGATGGGCGGCTGGATAACAGGCACCAGAGCCATGTAACTGTAGGCCGCCACAGCGATGGAGCCCAGCAGCTCAGGTGCCAGACGGGAGGTAACGAAGATAGCGGTAGGACCGTCTGCACCGCCGATGATGGAGATAGCAGCAGACTGCTTCTGGGTGAAGTCCACCAGACCGGTAGCGGTCAGCAGACGAGCGCCCATGTAAGTACCGAAGATGCCGAACTGAGCGGCAGCGCCCAGCAGCAGGCTCTTGGGGTTGGAGATCAGGGGTGCGAAGTCGGTCATGGTGCCGATGCCCAGGAAAATCAGCGGCGGGTAGATGCCCAACTTAACGCCCATGTAGAGCATATCGGCCAGACCACCGTTGTTCAGGATCTCCACCCACATGGGGTGTTCCAGACCGTCACCGACGAAATATTGCATGTGGATAACGCCGCTGCCGGGCAGGTTTGCCAGGATCATGCCGAATGCCATGGGCAGCAGGATCAGCGGCTCAAACTCTTTGACGATGGCCAGGTACAGCAAAAAACAGCCCACGCAGATCATAACTGCGTACAGGTAGCCGCCCGGCTCGCCAAACTTCGCAAAGCCGGAGCTTTGGAAAATACCGACCAGAGTATCAATAAACTGTGTCATGCTCTTCCTCCTCTGTTAAAACGGTGCGGTGGTGTCGTTTACACCCGCATTGCCCCAGCCGTTCTTGCTGCGGCGCACAGCCTTGAGGGTGTACTTGCCGTTGCCCATTGCATGGATTGCTGCCATAATGGCGGCGATCACATCACCGGGAATGCCCTCTTCCACCTGAGGAGCGGGAGCAGCTGCGGCCTGCTGCACGGGTGCAGCGGGCTGTACAGCGGGAGCCTTGGCGGCTTCCTTGGCAGCCTTCTTCTTTGCGTTCATCGAATCGAAGATCTTGCCTTCCAGCGTGATAATCGCCATCAGCAGGATAAGGATCAAGAACACCAGTACGATGCCGGTAATGGTAACGACCACGTCAAAACCTAAATCCATGGTTTTCCTCCTGTTTCTTGTATACTGCGTCCGATACAAGATCGTCAGCAGAAAATCAATTTGGGTACATTATACCTTATTTTCCAATTTATTTCAACAAAAATAGATATTTTTTCTTTTTGGCGCTTTTGTTCAGATTCATGGATAAATGGTGCAGCTTTGATTATCTGCGGCCAATGCGGGGCGTTGCATCCAAAAAGCCGGTTTCCAGCTTGTCGTTCAGGCCAAGGCTCATGGCAGTGCCCAGTGCCACACAGTTGACGGGATCGGGCGAAACCGTCACCTCCACCTTCAGCTCTTCGCTCAGGTATTCGGTAAGGCCGTGCAGCTGTGCACCGCCGCCGGTCAGCATGACACCATTGCGGAAGATATCGCCTGCCAGTTCCGGAGGGGTCTTTTCCAGCACCTGATGGGCCGCGGTGCCGATCTGCTCGCTGAGCATCATGACCGGGTCGTACAGGTCGTCAGTGGAAACATTCACACGCACCGGCAGGCCGGTGAGCAGGCTGCGGCCCTTGATCTCCATGGTCTCGTGGAAATCAGTCTTCTGGGGGCAGCAGGCCACGTTCTTTTTCAGCTCTTCGGCGGTGCGCTGGCCAATGGCAACGCTGTACTTGTTGCGCACGAACTTGAGGATCTCTTCGTCGTAGTGGTTGCCGGCCACGCGCACGCTGGTGGCCTTGACCTTGCCGCCCAGAGAAAGCACTGCAATATCGGTGGTTCCGCCGCCGATATCAATGATCATGCGGCCCTCCGGCTGGGTGATGTCGATGCCGGAGCCAAGGGCAGCGGCAATGGGTTCGTCGATCAGGTACACCTGACGGGCACCAGCGGCCACCACAGCCTCCACCACGGCATCGCTTTCAATGCCGGTAATGGCAGCGGGCACACAGACGGCCACGCGGGGCTTGACCATGTGGGAGCTGTACACCTGCTTGACAAAACGGCAGATCAGCTCACGGGTCATGGTATGGTCACTGATCACACCGTCCTTCAGCGGGAAGATGGCAGAAATATAGTTCGGGGTGCGGCCCACCATAGCAAGGGCCTTATCGCCTGCTTCCAGCACGGTCTTCTTGCGGGTATCCATTGCCACAACGCTGGGCTGGTTGAGCACAACGCCCTTGCCCTCCTGCGCAATGATAATGGTAGTGGTACCAAGATCGATACCGATATCGTTCTGTGCCATAAGTTCTCTTTTTCCTTTCTCTGGTTTCTCTATCGAAACAACGGCCTGTTGATGCAGGCCGGAAATCATACCAGCCTACAGTATAGCATAGTTGCCGTAAAAAGTATACCGGTTTTGAACTCCTTCCGTCTGCTCACTTTGTTCGCATCCACCTGTTCCCCTTTTTGTCACTTACGTGACATCTGTTCCTCTCTTTGTCACCTGTGGTGACATTTCTCCCCGGCGCGGGGAGAATCTGTCCCGGCCGGGGGAAGTCTGTCTCCCGGAGGAAGGCTTTGGCAGTGCAGAAAGCTTTTCCTCTTCGCCAGAGGCTCCCTTTCCGAGGGAGCTGTCACCGAAGGTGACGGAAGGAGTTATTCTGCTTCCGTCTGTTCCGGCGGCAGCTCTGCCTGCAAAAGATAGGCAAGGCCGCTGTAGCGCAGGTTCTGGCGGATGTTGCCCATCATGCGGTTCACAACGTCCCTGCGGCCCGCCACGATGCACAGCTTCCGTGCACGGGTAACGCCGGTGTAGAACAGGTTGCGGTAGCACAGCCGCGGCGGCACCTGCGCCACCGGCAAGATCACCGCCGGGAACTCGCTGCCCTGACTTTTGTGTACCGTGATGGCATAGGCGATTTCCAGCTCGCCCAGGTTTTCTGCCGGGTAGACCAGCCGCTTGTCATCCATGCGCACCACCATGGAGCGATCCCGCGTGTTGATGCTCTCCACAATGCCGATGTCGCCATTGTAGGCACCCACGCCCTGCTCCCCGCCAATGCGGTTCCAGATGATCTCGTAATTATTGCGCACCTGCATCACCTTATCGCCCACGCGGAACACCCGGGCGGCGCTTTGCAGCTGGGGCTTGCCCGTCTGTTCCGGGTTCAGCAGGTTCTGCAGTTCCACATTCAGTGCCTGTGTGCCGGTAGGGCCAAGCTTGGTGGGGCACAGCACCTGAATGTCCCGGATCGGATCGAAGCCGTAGCTGCGCGGCAGGCGGGTGGTGACCAGATCACACACCAACCGCTGGGCCGCATCGCCGTCCGATTCCAAAAAGAAGAAGTCGTCGGTCTTACCGCCCTTCTGCAGCGGTTCACCTGAGATGATGTGGTGGGCGTTCTCCACGATCAGGCTGCGCTTTGCCTGCCGGAAGATCTCGTTCAGGCACACGGTGGGCACCAGCCCGGAGCGGATGATCTCGCCCAGAATATTGCCGGGGCCGACGCTGGGCAGCTGGTCGGCATCACCTACCATGATAATGCGGCAGCTGTAGCGCAGCGCTGCGATCAGGGCCTGAAACAGCTTCACATCCACCATGCTCATTTCGTCCAGAATGACCACATCGCACTTGAGCAGGTTCTTGTCGTTGTGGATAAAGCTGACCACGCCGCCGGTGTAGTCCACCTCCAAAAGACGGTGGATGGTGCTGGCCTTGCGGCCGGTCAGCTCACTCAGCCGTTTAGCCGCGCGGCCGGTGGGCGCACACAGGGCCACCCGTTCCGCCTGATCCTCCAGCAGCTGCAGAATGGCGTTGACGGTGGTGGTCTTGCCGGTGCCGGGGCCGCCGGTGAGCACAAGGCAGTTCTCGGTCATGGCTTTGCGGATGGCTTCCTTTTGCAGGGGCGCATAGGCAAAGCCCTGCGTCAGTTCCAGAATTTGAATGTTTTTATCCAGCCCGTGGGCGGTATTCTTGCCCCGTTTTGTCAGCATGGCAAGCCGGGCGGCAATGTCCTCCTCGGCTTCCAGCAGGTCGGGCAGATAAATATACGGTGTGCCGTCAAACAGCTTCACCCGCAGTTCTTCGGTGCGGATGCACTCGTCCAGCGCAGCAGCCAGCTTTTCCGGCGGCTGATGGATAAAATTGGATGCCGTTTCCAGCAGCTGGGTGCGCGGCAGGCAGGTGTGGCCGTTGCCCGCGTTGTGGCGCAGGGTGCGCAGCAGGGCCGCTTCCAGCCGCTGGGCGCAGTCACCTTCCATGTGGTAATACTGGGCAATGCTGTCCGCGTGGCGGAAATCCAGCTGCAGCGGTTCGCCGCAGAGCAGATAGGGATTTGCCGCAATGGCCTGCATGGCCCCGGGGCCGAAGGTGCGGAACACTTCCATCGCGCGGCGCGGGCTGATCTCGAACTGCGCCAGATAGGCGATCAGCTCCCGCATGCCGAACATCCGCTTGAACTCCTGCTGGATGCGGTCGGCCTTGTCCGCCGAGATGCCGGGCACCTGCGTGAGCCGGGCCGGGTCGTTGGCGATCACCTCAAGCGCCTCGGCACCGAACAGGTCGATGATCTTATCCGCCGTCTTGGCCCCGATGTACGGCAGTGACCGGCTGGCAAGGAAGGCGTACACCGCTTCCAGATCCTTGGGCATGTCGGTCTCGCACTCCTGTGCGTGAAACTGGCGGCCATAGGTGGCGTGGTTCTCGTAGCGGCCGCGGCAGACCACGCTTTCGCCCGCGTGCAGTTCACCCACAATGCCGCACACCACTGTGACCACACCGCCGCCGGACACCTCGAACACCATATAGCCGTTGTCGGTGTTCTCGTAGATGATGTCCTCCACGGTGCCCTCGATCTGTTCCAGCTGCTGCTCTGCCATGCGCTCACCTCCTGCCAAATTACACAATCATAAGTAGTATAACGCTTTTGGCGGGATTTGTAAATCATCCGGGCAGACTGCAGTGCAGCCCTACCGTGGAGAAACACATGATACAGTGAGAAATATATAACTTACTTATGTTTCTTTTTGCCAGTGTATCAGGTTGATACACTGGCCTGCCCTGATACACTGACTCACTGTATCAATCAAGGGGCACTGTATCAGCTTGATACACTGTATTTTTCATCGCATCAGCGTTAATAATCCGTCACTGTATCAGATAACACTCCCACAGTAGCACCTGATAAAGTTCCCTGAAACCAAGGGCTGGGAGTTTCTCCAGCGAATGTCCGGGAAGTGGGGCCCCGTGCGTAAGCACAGGGGCGGAACCGTGGGTTCCGGGCTGTTCGCGGAGAAAGCTCCCAGCACGCGGCCTACTCTACAGCCCGAACAGCAAAAAAGCTCCCCTTTGCAGGAGAGCTTGCGAACATTCTTTAAGCGTTTGCGGTGCGGGCATCGTGTTCCTTCTCGACGTCCTTTTCCTTCTGCAGGCGTTTGCGCACCACAAAGTAGGCCGGAATGAGGAAGAAGCAGGCAAAGAACCATGCCACCGGGCTTGCGATGCAGGCCGCAAAGTAGCCCCACAGCGGCACGAACCAGAAGCCCACCATGGCGCGGGCGATCATCTCGGCCACACCGGCAAACATGGCAAGGCCGGAGAAGCCCAGACCCTGAATGGTGTAGCGGTAGATAATGAGCACCGCCAGCGGGATGTAGAATACGCTGTTCCAGAAGATGAAGCTCTGGGCATTGGCCATGATGGCAGTCTCGCTGGCATCCAAAAACAGGCCGATGAGCAGCTTATCCGTCACACGCAGGATGAGGAAGGACGCAATGCTGTACACGCAGCCGATGCCGAGGGCGGTGTACACACCCCGGTCCACACGGTCCAGATCCTTCGCGCCCATATTCTGGCTGGCGTAGGTGGTCATGGCGGTGCCGATGCTCTCCAGCGGCACGCACAGGAACTGCGCAGCCTTGCCGCCGGCGGTCTGCGCAGCCACGATGTCGCTGCCCAGACCGTTCACCGCACCCTGCAGCACCACGCTGCCAATGGCCGTAATGCTGCACTGCAGGCCCATGGGAATGCCCATGCTGCACAGCTTTGCGCAGTGGGTCAGGCTGAAACAGCCCTCTTCCCTGCTCCAGCGCAGCTCCGGGTAGTGGCGCAGGATGTACAAAAGACTGCCCAGACCCGCCACAGCCTGACTGACCACAGTGGCAAATGCCGCACCGAATGCCCCCATCTGGAACACGATGATGCACACCAGATCCAGCCCGATGTTCAAAAAGCTTGCCACCAGCAGGAAATACAGCGGGCGCTTGCTGTCGCCCAGTGCACGCATCAGCGCGCTGGTCACATTATAAAGCAGAGTGAAGGGGATGCCTGCAAAAATGGTGCGGATATAGATATCCGCAAGGTCGATGATGTTTTCCGGGGTGTTCGTCCACACCAGCACCGAGCGGGTCAGCGCCACAGTGACAATGGTCAGCACCACCGCAAAGAAGATGGAAAGCCACACGGTGTTGGCAGTGTAGCGGCGCATCTCCTTGTAGTCCTTTGCGCCGAAAGTCCACGAGATGGGGATGGAAAAACCGCAGGCGATGCCGTTCACAAAGCCCAGCACCAGATAGTTCAAACCGCCCACGCTGCCCACAGCGGCCAGCGCTTCCACGCCCACAAAGCGGCCCACGATGATGGTATCGGCCAGATTGTAGAACTGCTGGAACAGGCTGCCCAGCATCAGCGGCACCGCAAACGCAAGGATCAGCTTGAGCGGACTGCCTTGGGTCATATCCTTTGTCATAGTATAAAATCCTCCTGCCACACTGGGAACCGGCTTGATGTCGTGATTTTTGCCGTGAAAAACGCCCTGCCGGAAAGGGGCAGGACGTCGTGTACATTCATGAATGATATTATAGTGGAGTGACGCAGGATTTACAAGATTTGCATTGCATCAACATTTACGAATTTTTGCCGCAAGAATTGGTGATTTTGCTTATTCCGAGTAATGCGCAAGGAACTGTTTGGTGCGTTCCTCCTGCGGGTGCTCAATGAGCTGCTTGGCAGGGCCTTCCTCCACCACCACGCCGCCATCCATGAACATGATGCGGTCGGCCACGTCACGGGCAAAGTGCATCTCGTGGGTGACGATGATCATGGTGGTCTTGCGGTCGGCAAGGTCGCGCAGGACGCGCAGCACCTCGCCGGTCAGCTCCGGGTCGAGGGCCGAGGTCGGCTCGTCGAAGCAGAGAATGTCCGGGTGCAGAGCCAGTGCACGGGCAATGGCCACGCGCTGCTGCTGACCGCCGGAAAGCTGGTGCGGGTAGTGGCCTGCCCGGGCAGAAAGGCCCATCTGGGCCAGAAGTTCCTGTGCCTGCTGTTCCAGCTCGGCATGGATGGCCTTTTTGTTGGCCTTGTAGTCCGGGCGCTCCTTCGCCAGCAGTTCACCCGCCAGCATTACGTTCTGCAGGGCGGTGTACTGCGGGAAGAGGTTGAAGTTCTGGAATACCAGACCAAAATGCAGCCGTTTTTTGCGGATCTCGCTCTCGCGCTGGGTGGCGGGGTCGGCAGCGTCCCACATGGTCTCGCCGTTCACCTTGATGATGCCGGTGTCCGGCCGTTCCAGAAAGTTCAGGCAGCGCAGCAGGGTGGTCTTACCGGAGCCGGACGAGCCGATGATCGCCAGCGCTTCGCCCTGTTCCAGCGTGAGTGAGATATCCTTGAGTACTTTGGTATCGCCAAAGTTTTTGCCGATGCCGGAGGCTTCAAGCAGTGCCATGATCCAATTTCCTCCCTTTCATCAGCGGAAATAATCCAGTTTCTTTTCGGCCCAGCCAAACAGCAGGGTGAGTGCACCCACGAACACCAGGAAGAAGATGGCAGTGGAGAACAGCGGCCAGATCAAGCCCTTTGCGCTGTACTCCTTGGCCATCATGATGATCTCCTTGTTGGCAATGGTGTTTGCCAGTGAGGTATCCTTGACGAGGGTGATCACCTCATTGCCCATGGGGGCCAGAATGCGCTTGACCACCTGCAGCAGCGTCACCTTGAAAAAGATCTGGGTCTTGGTCATGCCCAGCACCTGACCGGCCTCGGTCTGGCCCTTGGGAACGGCTTCGATGCCGCCGCGGTAGATCTCGGAGAAGTAGCAGGCGTAATTGATGGCAAAAGCCACCACCGCCGCCACCATGCGTCCGCCGGAGCCGGAGGGCCAAGGGTTATTCATGCCCAGCAGGCCGGGGCCAAGGTAGATCACGATGATCTGCAGCATCAGCGGCGTGCCGCGGATGACCCACACAAAGGTCTTTACCGCGCCGGAAAGCGGCTTACACCGGCTCATGGAGCCGAAAGCCACCACCAGACCCAGCGGCAGCGCAAACAGCAGGGTCAGAGCGAACAGCTCACAGTTGAGCAGAAACGCGCCGGAAAGGCGACTCAGAATCACAGACACAAGAACACACCCATCAATCCGTTTTTTGAACTCCTTCCGTCACCTTCGGTGACAGCTCCCTCAATGAGGGAGCCTCACGCATATCGGCAACAAAAAGCCTCCCTCACCGAGGGAGGTGGCATCGCGCAGCGATGACGGAAGGAGTAATTACATTCTTATAGAACTCAGTCGGCCAGAGCCAGATCGTACTTGTCGGCCAGAGCCTGCATGGTGCCGTCAGCCTTCAGCTCGTCAAAGGCGGCATCCACAGCTGCGGCGGCATCGCTGCCCTTGCGGAAGGCCACGCCGTACTCTTCAGCGTTCAGCTCGTCCACGATCTTCAGGCTTGCATAGTCGGTGCCCTCACCGATCATGGCGTTGGCCAGAGTCAGATCCAGCACAGCGGCATCAGCAGTGCCTGCGGCAACTTCCATCAGGCAGTCGGTCTGCACGCTCTTGGAGACATAATCGGCCTGTGCAAGGTTCTCGTCGCCCTCAATGGCGGCTTCACCGGCAGAACCAGCCTCGGCAACCACGGTCTTGCCCACCAGATCCGCAGTGGAGCTGTAGTCGGTGCCGTCCTTCACGACCACGACCTGTGCGTTCTTGGCGTAGGCCTTGGTGGTGGCGGTGTTGGCCATGATGTCATCGGTCAGGGTCATACCGTTCCAGATGCAGTCGATGCTCTTGGCATCCAGCTCCACCACCTTGGTATCCCAGTTGATCTCCACGAACTCCGGCTCGACTCCCAGCTTTTCGCACACGGCAGTTGCCAGCTCGGTATCAAAACCGGTAAAGTTGCCGTCGGCATCGGTGTAGTTCATCGGCTCATAGACGGTGTAGCCAATGACCATCTTGCCCTTTTCCTTGATGTAGTCCAGATCGCTGGCTGCGGTCTCGGAGGCGGCTGCGCTCCCGGATGCAGAGGCAGAAGATGCCACGGTGGAAGTGGATGCGGCACCGCCGCAGGCGGCAAGGCTCAGTGCCATGGCACCTGCCAGAAAAGCAGAGACAAGACGTTTCATAAAAGGTTCCTCCCTTTTTGTTTCCCAAATGTGTTC
Source organism: Faecalibacterium sp. AF27-11BH (assembly GCF_003603005.1). Taxonomy (NCBI): domain Bacteria; kingdom Bacillati; phylum Bacillota; class Clostridia; order Eubacteriales; family Oscillospiraceae; genus Faecalibacterium; species Faecalibacterium sp. AF27-11BH. The sequence goes on along the minus strand of NZ_QVGS01000016.1, from coordinate 3,476 downwards.
CCTCTCGGTTTAGCATTTTATCATGCTAAAGTGTTAAACTGTGACTATAGAATAGCGCGTTTGCAGTCATTTGGCAAGAGGAAATGCAAAAGTTAGTGCAGTTCGTCTTTTTCAAGGCTTTTCTTCGCCAATTCTTTGGTCTGATTGCACAAAGAAAAGAGGAAAAGCTTTGCGCCTTCCCTCTTTTCTCCGCTTTACTCTTCCGCAAACGCCGCCAGCGCAGCCTTCTGCAGCTCCGTCACCGAGATGGTGCACAGTGCCGCAAGGTCGGCATCCGAACCATCGTCCGGGATGCCTGCGATCTCAGTACGGGTCTTGCCCTTCAGGTAATCGCACCAACCCTCGCTGTGCTCGTACCATTCCTTGCCCAGACTGGATGCCCCGCGCATCCCGTAGCTGTCGCCCAGTTCCACCTTGGTTTTGACCATCTCCGGTGCCGACACCGTACCATCCGCGCCCACGGTAAGGGCAGGCTCTGCCACATCCGCCACTGCACCGGTCACACGGCCGTCAGCATCCAGCGTCAGGGCTGCCACTGTGATGTCCACCTGCGCGGTCACATCGTGGTCATCGTCGGCGGTCAGTTCCTTGGTGTCATTGCGCACTGACACGCCCAGCACAGCGCGGTCGCCGCGGGCCGAGCCGACTGCCTTTGCATTCTCGCAGGCGCGCACCACAGCATCCCGATAGCCGTCCACCGCAATGGTGCAGGTGGAGAGCAGGTCAGCATCCTTCGGCTTGCCGTCATCGTCGGTGGCAAGCTTCTTCACCTCATCCGGGGTTTTGCCGGTAAGATAATTGCCAAAGGCATCCGCCTGCTCTGCCCAGCCCTTTTTCAGCGAGGACACCGCCGCCAGCGGGTAATCATCGCCCTTCTGGCGCTTGGTGCGATTGTCGGTGGGCATCGTCACCTTGCCGGTGCTGTCCCCCGTGACCGAGATCTCCACCTCGTCCAGCATCACATCTGCCACCCTGCCCTCGGCATCCAGCAGAACGGCAGCTGCGATGGTATCGATCTTGCCCGCGCGTTCCTGATCAGACGCTTCGGTCAGGATGCCAAGGCCGGTGCGGTATGCAGCGTTCTGCCCCGTCTGCGATGAACTGCCGCCCATGTTCGTGCTCATGCTGCCGGAGGAACCGGAATCGCTTCGGCTGCAGGCGGTCAGGGCCAGAGCTGCCGCCAGCGTGCAGCCCAGGATCATGCGAGGTATCTTTTTCATTATAATAAAACGCTCCCTTTCCTGCCCCCATCGTAAAGGGGCTTTTGGGCTAGTTTACCCGGAAAAGGAACGTTTTATAAAACGGAACTCCTTCCGTCTGCTCACTTCGTTCGCATCCACCTGTTCCCCTTTTTGTCACTTACGTGACATCTTCCCCCGGCCGGGGGAAGTCTGTCTCCCGGAGGGAGGCTTTGGCAGTGCAGAAAGCTTTTCTTCTTCGCCAAAGGCTCCCTCCCAGAGGGAGCTGTCACCGGAGGTGACTGAAGGAGTTTCTTTACATCAAGGGGCTCAGCAGCCGCAGCACACTGTCCAGCACCGTGCCGGGCAGGCTGGTGCGGCATTCCGTCACCTGTATCTCGCGGCACTGCGGCAGCGTGGCCCGTACATCGTCCCGCAGAACTGCCACCTGACTGTTCTTTTGCAGCAGTACACCGCACTCAAAGTGTAGGAACAGGCTGCGGTAGTCCATGTTGATGCTGCCCACTACGGCAGTTACATCGTCGCTTACCCAGCACTTGGCATGCAGAAAGCCGGGCGTATATTCGTAAATGCGTACACCTGCCCTCAAAAGCGGCAGATAGTACGACCGGCTCAGCCGGAACACCAGCTTTTTGTCCGGGATGCCCGGCAGCACCAGCCGGATGTCCACCCCGCGCTTGGCCGCGTTTTTCAGTGCGTCCAGCATTTCCTCGCCCACGGCAAGGTAGGGCGTGTAGATATAAACATACCGCTGTGCCTGCGCAAGGATGTTCAGGTACACCGTCTCAGCCATCGGTTCCTCGTCCAGCGGGCTGTCCGCGTAGGGCTGCACGATGCCGTCCGATACCGGCGGCACCAGCGGCATGGGGCGAAATGCATCATAATCCGTCTCGCTGGGGCGGAAGGCGTTCCAGAAGTTGAGGAACATCACCGTAAAGTTCCACGCGGCATCGCCTTCCACACGCAGGGCTGCATCCTTCCAGTAGCCAAAGCGCTGCTCCGCATTGATATACTCATCTGCCAGATTCACGCCGCCGGTGTAGGCCACCGTACCGTCAATGACTACGATCTTGCGGTGGTCGCGGTGGTTCATCACCAGCGAGAGCAGCGGCACCACCGGGTTGAACGGGATGCAGCGGATGTGCGCCCGCTCCATGCGCACGATGAAATCGGCGGGCAGACCCAGCAGACTGCCAAAATCATCGTAGATCAGGCGCACATCCACGCCCTGCGCAGCCTTGCGGCGCAGGATCTTTTCAATGCCGTTCCACATGCAGCCGTGGCTCACGATGAAAAATTCCAGAAAGATGCTCTTTTCAGCCTTTTCCAGATCGGCCAGCAGCTGCGGATACATGGCTTCGCCGCAGGCAAAATACTGCGTGCGAGTGTTCTGCCACGCCGGATAGGGGCCGTACTTTGCCACATATCGGCTCTGCCCCTGCTCGCGGGCATCCAAACCTTCCAGCACACCCGGCTCCTGTACAAGGTCTTTTTTGTGGGCATCCTCCACCGCCTGCATTTTCAGGCGCAGACGCTTGGCCGGGCGTTTGTTGCCAAAGGCCAGATACAGCGCACCGCCCAGCAGCGGCAGAATGCCGATCAGCGCGATCCAGCCCACCTTGTAGGCGCTGTTCTCATCCTTGCGCACAAGGTACAGGACGATGAGCAGGCTCAGTGCGTTGAGCAGGCCGTTCACCCACACGCGGCCCGTGCCGGTGGTGATGGCAAACGCCACCCAGCACAGCCACAGCAGCTGCAATGCCACCAACACCACCGTGATGGTGACGCGGTTCAGAATGCGGCTGAAAAAGCGCACGAACGGTGAACGAAAAAGCATGGGCCTGCCCTCCTTTCCCATTTATAATTATGTGTAAGTATAGCGCGGTTTTACAACTTTTTCAAGTTTTGCGTTGTTCAAAAAAAAGCAAGCCAGACCCGCAGGCCCGGCTTGCTTGCAATATCAAAAACTCTTTTACTCTGTTTTTCCGTCCTCTGTAGGATAGTTCTCGGAGGTGACTTTTCTGACATTGTTACTCGATGGCATCCAATGGGCCGATAAAGCGGTAGAAAATCTGGATTTTCTGGACGTATTCGCCATCGACCTTTTCCGCTCTGGATACCAGAATCTTGTCAATCAGCTGATGCAGAATCTTATAGTTCAGTTCGGTGATGCCAGCGTACTTGCTGACTTCATCAATAAAATCCTGAATCTTGTCCAGCTGACCGTGTTCAGCACGGCCTTCCCGCTCGTACTGCTCAATCTTCTCGGTCAGTTCA
>NZ_QVGS01000015.1:0-63712 GCF_003603005.1 Faecalibacterium sp. AF27-11BH | reverse complement strand
AAGTATAATACCACACCCCCGCCTCCTTGTCAACACTTTTTGACAGATTTTTTTCAATTTCTTTGCAGAATAAAGGATCTCTCTGTTTTTCACCCGTTACAGGACGTGCCTTTTTCTTGACAAGGCGGCGGGCAGAACGTATTATGGAGTCATCCCCGTATCCTGTATAAGGTAGCTATACTTATTACATAAAGGAGAAGCGCCATGTCCTGTGTCAACATCCGCGGCTGCTGCATCGGCGAGGGCCGCCCCAAAGTTATTATTCCTATTGTAGAGCCCACGGAAACCGCCGTTCTTGAAAAAGCTGCCGAGTTTTCCACATTGCGCGCCGATTGTGTGGAATGGCGTATCGATTGCTTTGAAGGTGCAAAAGACCTTCCGGCTATCGTGCACTGCGCCGCAAAGCTCCGTGTTGCCTTGAAGGATCAGCTGCTTCTTTTCACCTTCCGCACAAAGGCCGAGGGCGGCAAAGTCGCTCTGGCCCATAAAGAGTATCTTCATTTTATCCGCACCGTTTTTGCCACCGACTGCGCCGATCTGATCGACATTGAATTTTTCACCGCAGGCGCAGAGCTTCCCGCGCTGATCGAAGAAGCCCACACCGCCGGGGCTGCAGTGGTGTGTTCCAGCCACGACTTCCACAAAACGCCGCCGCGCGCCGAACTGGTGAGCCGCATGGTTGCCATGCAGCAGGCCGGGGCTGATCTGCCCAAACTGGCTGTGATGCCCCAGAGCCGTGCCGATGTGCTGGAGCTTCTGGCTGCCACCGCTGAAATGGCCGACCGGCATCCGGAGACTCCCATCATTACCATGAGCATGGGAGCTCTGGGCGCGGTGAGCCGTCTGGCCGGGGAAGCCTTTGGCTCTGCCATGACCTTTGCCAACCCCGGGCAGGCCAGTGCACCGGGGCAGGTATCGTTGGAGGTCGTAAACGAAGTATTGGATGCACTGCATTTATAAATCCAGAAAGGAGCTTTTATGAAAAAGAAGTATTCTGCTCTCCCAGAACTTCTTTTGCGAAGTATTTTTTACACGCTTATCAATTATGTGCTTCTCAGCATGGTGCTGTCTTTTCGGCTTCATTGGAGTTCCATTCTGTTTTCTGCTGCCATGCTGTGGTTTGCTTTGGATTATTCAAAGACCATCCAGCAGTTGACCGGCAAACGGCTTCTCGCAGACCTTTTGTGGCTTGGCTGCATTCTCATCAGCACATTTATTGCATTCTTTGTCGGGTACATTCAAGGCTCGTTCGCATCATTTTAACGAAAAAGACCGAAGCTGTAGGTCGCACTTACAGTTCCGGTCTTTCTTTTTATGTCACAAAGAGATGATTATGCCAGCTTGGCTTCCAGACGAGTGCGGATGGCCTTGATAAAGCCCTCGCTGTCCACAGCGGTGGGGGTGATGCCCTCAGCCAGACCGCACAGGTCTTTCGTCATGATGCCGTCGTTCAGGGTCTGCAGGCTGGCGGCTTCCAGTGCCTCGCCAAACTTCACCAGCTCCGGCAGGCCATCCAGTTCACCGCGCTTCTTGAACGCGCCAGACCACGCAAAGATGGTAGCCATGGGGTTAGTGGAGGTCTTTTCGCCCTTCAGATACTTATAGTAATGGCGGGTAACGGTGCCGTGGGCGGCCTCGAACTCGTATTTGCCGTCCGGGCTGACCAACACGCTGGTCATCATTGCCAGAGAGCCAAAGGCGGTGGACACCATATCGCTCATCACGTCACCGTCGTAGTTCTTGCAGGCCCAGACAAAGCCGCCCTCGCTGCGAATGACGCGGGCAACGATATCGTCAATGAGGCTGTAGAAGTAGGTGATGCCTGCAGCCTCGAACTTTGCCTTATACTCGGCGTCGTACACCTCCTGGAAGATATCCTTGAAGGTGTGGTCGTACTTCTTGGAGATGGTATCCTTTGCGCCGAACCACAGATCCTGCTTCACATCCAGTGCGTAGTTGAAGCAGCTGCGGGCAAAGCTGCGGATGGAATCATCCTTGTTGTACTGGCCCTGCAGAACGCCAGCGCCCTCAAAGTCAAAGACGGTGGCGCGCTGCTCAGAGCCATCGGCACCGGTGAACACCAGTTCAGCCTTGCCTGCACCCGGGATGCGGAACTCGGTGCACTTGTACACATCGCCGTAGGCGTGGCGGGCAATGGTGATGGGCTTTTTCCAGTTCTTGACCACCGGCTTGATGCTGTCGATCATGATGGGTGCGCGGAACACGGTGCCGTCCAGCACCGCGCGGATGGTGCCGTTGGGGCTTTTCCACATCTCATGCAGCTTATACTCGTCCATGCGCTGGGCATTGGGAGTGATGGTGGCGCACTTGACCGAAACGCCGTACTTCTTGTTGGCAAGGGCGGCATCCATGGTCACCTTGTCGGCGGTAGCGTCACGGTTGGGCAGGCCCAGATCGTAATATTCGGTCTTGAGGTCCACAAACGGAAGGATCAGTTCGTCCTTGATCATCTTCCACAGAATGCGGGTCATTTCGTCGCCGTCCATCTCGACGAGGGGCGTGGTCATTTTGATCTTTTCCATAGCAGGGTTCCCTTTCCTCTCTTTGGATCGTTTCTCCAGCCGCGCTGCACTGCCAGATGTCGCGCGGGCAGTTCGGCAGAATGTTTATTTGCGGTAAGCGGCTGCCAGCTTTTCAAGGGCCGGCAGGCTGCGCTTGACCTTTTCGGTATCGATGCAGTAGGCAAGGCGCACATAGCCCTTGACACCGAAGCTGTCGCTGGGCACCAGCAGCAGGTCAAACTCCCGGGCCTTCATGCAGAAAGCGTTGGCATCCTCTTCCAGAGCCTTGGGGAAGATGTAGAAGGTACCGCCGGGGCGCTCCACCTCAAAACCCAGCGCGGTGAGCTTATCGTACAGCAGGTTCATGTTGGTCTCATACACACTCAGATCACTGGTCACATCCTGACAGCGGCTTACGGCCCGCTGGATGATGCTGGGCGGGCAGTTGTGGCCGGTGAAGCGGGAGATCTGGGCCATCATGTCCACCAGCACATCCTCGCCCTCACAGCCCGGACGCACCGCCACATAGCCAAGACGCTCGCCGGGCAGGCTCAGGCTCTTGGAGTAGGAAAAGCAGGTGAGAGTGTGGGGGTAGAACGCCGCCGGGTAGGGCACCTTTTTGCCGTCGAATGCGATATCCCGGTAGGGCTCATCGCTGACGAGGAAGATATTGTGGCCGAACGCCTTGCTCTTTTCGGTCAGGATCTCTGCCATGCGGGTGAGCGTCCCGGCAGAGTAGACCACGCCGGTGGGGTTGTTGGGGGTGTTGATGAGCACACAGGTGGTCTTTTCGCCGATCATCTGCTCGAATGCGTCCAGATTGGGCTGGAAGGTCGGTGTCTGCGGCGGCACCACCTTGAGGACCGCCCCGGTGCCCGCCACATAGGGGCCGTACTCCGGGAAGTAGGGCGCAAAGGTGAGCACCTCGTCGCCGGGCTGCGTGACCGCACGGATGGCATGGGCAATGGCACCCGCCGCACCGGTGGTGGGGAAGATGTGCTTCTGCTCATAGGGCAGGCCAAAGGTCTTTGTCAGGTGCGCTGCCACATCGGTGCGGAAGCCCGGGTCACCCTGACTGGGGCAGTAGCCGTGCAGATTTACCGGCTCTTCGTTGGCCAGCAGATCCTGCATGGCGGCAGTGAACTCCTGCGGGCAGGGCACGCTGGGGTTGCCCAGCGAGTAATCGAACACGTTCTCATATCCGATCTCGGCAGCACGCTGCTTGCCGTACATAAAGGTCTCGCGGATGACGCTCTTATTGCCGAGCATCGCGCGATAAGTCTCGTTCAGCATAATACTTTCCCCCGAGAGTTTATTTGTGGGCAGCCGTATAGCTCTGCTCCACCTTGATGATGCAGCTGTAGGCTGTATCCTGTTCCTTGATGAACTGTTCCAGCTGTTCCAGCAGCTCTACCTTATCCCCTGCATAGCCTGCCGGCAGCACCAGATCGAACAGCACGTTGGTGTGGGTCCTGCCCGGCACGATGCGCAGATCGTGCAGCGAAAGGGCCGGGTCGAGCTGGCGCAGCTTTTCGGTCAGGCGGGCGCGCAACACACCCACGGCAGCATCCGAGGTAACGATGGGGTCGTAGTGGATGGTAACCAAAAGCCGGTCATTCTTTAGAAAATCCCGTTCAATGTTGTCGATCAGGTCGTGTGCCTCCAGCGGGTCCTGCTCGGCAGGCAGTTCCACATGCAGGGAGGCGAACTGGTGTCCCGGGCCGTAGTCGTGCACCATCAGATCGTGCATTCCCAGCACGCCGGGATAAGAGAGCACCTTCTGCTCGATGTGGTCCACCAGATCCTCGCTGGGGCTTTCGCCCAGCAGCGGGCTGAGCGTATCCATCACAAGGCCCCAGCCGGAGATCAGGATGAACGCCGCCACGCCTACACCCATCAGGCCATCCAGCACATCCCAGCCGGTCACGCGGCACAGCACCGCTGCAATGAGCACCGCGCTAGTGCTCAGCACATCGTTGCGGCTGTCCGCAGCAGTGGCAATGAGGGTCTCGGAGCCGATGATACGCCCGATGGTGCGGTTGAAGCCGCTCATCCACAGCTTGACGAGGATGGAAGCGATCAGCACGGCCACCGTGAGCCAGCTGAACATCACCGGGGTGGGGTGCAGCACCTTGACCACAGATTCCTTCAGCAGCGAAAAGCCGATGCCGAGAATGGTCACGCTGACTACCAGCCCCGCCAGATATTCATACCGGGCATGGCCGAAGGGATGCTCTGCGTCCGGGGCCTTGCCGGCCAGCTTGAAGCCCACCAGACTGACCACGTTGGACGAGGCATCCGACAGGTTGTTCAGGGCATCTGCCATGATGGCAATGGAGCCGAACAGAGTGCCTACGGTCAGCTTGCCCAGACATAGCAGCAGGTTGCATGCCACGCCCACCCAGCAGGCAAGGTTGCCGTAGGCGGCGCGCACCTTAGGGTCCTGCGCATGGTCGGGCTGGCGGATGAAAAGACGAATCAAAAACTGAGTCATAACGGTCCTCCATGGGCAGCGCTGGACACCTGCATACCCTGTCATCGCTTATAGTATAGCATTTCGCTTTATCGTTTTAAAGTATTTTCCGAAAACTTTTGCCCGGTATAGAAAAGCCCCGGCAGAGCGGGATGCCCTGCCGGGGAGCTTTATGGGAACGGTAAACCGGGATTCTCGGATGAATTACTTCTCAGAAGGCTTGCTCAGGTCCACGCTGCGGATGATCTTGCGCACCGGCAGGATGCTCTTGGCATTCATGGACAGCTCGTCCACGCCCATGCGCAGGAAGGTCTCGGTCAGGGCGGTGTCGGCACCCAGCTCACCGCAGATGCCCACCCAGATGCCGTGGCGGTGGCCCGCCTCAATGGTCATCTTGATGGCGCGCAGCACAGCGGGATGGTGCGGATTGAAGAACGGCTCCAGCTTTGCATTCTGGCGGTCCAGCGCACAGGTGTACTGGGTCAGGTCGTTGGTGCCGATGGAGAAGAAGTCGCACTCGGCAGCCAGCTCGTCCGCGATCAGCACAGCGGCGGGGGTCTCGATCATGGTGCCTACCTCGATGTTCTGGCCCATCTTCACGCCCTCGGCGGTCAGCTCTGCACGGCACTCTTCCAGAACAGCCTTGGCATCCTGCAGCTCCCGCAGGCTGGTGATCATGGGGAACATGATGCTCATGTTGCCGTAGGCAGAAGCACGCAGCAGAGCGCGCAGCTGGGTCTTGAAGAAGTCCCTGCGGGTCAGGCAGATGCGGATGGCGCGGTAGCCCAGAGCGGGGTTCTCCTCGTGATCCAGCTTCATGTAATCGACGGTCTTATCGGCACCGATGTCGCAGGTACGGACGACCACCTTGCGGGGAGCCAGACTCTCCACCACCTGCTTGTAGGCCTCGAACTGGTAGTCCTCGGTGGGGAAGTCCTTGCAGTTCAGATAGACGAACTCGGTGCGGAACAGGCCTACGCCGCCGGCATCGTTCTGCTGCACAGCACCCACATCGCTCATGCCGCCGATGTTGGCAAAGACATTGATGGTCTTGCCGTCCAACGTGGTGTTGGGCTTGCCCTTCAGCTCCTGCAGCAGGGCCTGCTTCTTCTGATCTTCCTGCTGGCGCTTCTTCAGGCTCTTGAGCAGGTCGGGGGTGGGTTCAACGTAAACGCAGGCGTTGTAGCCATCGATGACCGCCATCTTGCCGTCCCAGTCGTCCTGAATATCCTTGCACTGGATCAGGGCAGGGATGTTCATGCTGCGGGCCAGAATGGCGGTGTGGCTGTTGGAGCTGCCCTCACGGGTAATAAAGCCCAGCAGCAGGCTCTTATCCATGCGGACGGTCTCAGACGGGGCCAGATCCTCCGCGACCAGAATGCTGGGCTCGGTGCCCTGCAGGCTGGCGTTGTCCACCCCCTGCAGGATGTCCAGAATGGCCTGTGCGATATCGATGACATCTGCACTGCGGGCCTGCAGATACGGGTCATCCATGGCGGCGAACACCGCAGCCTGATTGTTGCCTGCCGTCTTGACGGCGTACTCGGCACACTTTTTCTGGCTGTTGATGATCTCCTTGATGGCATCCACAAAGTCGTCGTCTTCCAACATCATGGCGTGGATGTTGAACACCTCGGCGATGTCCTCGCCAGCCTCTGCCAGTGCCTTTTCATACAGCGCAGTCTGCTGCTCAATGGCCTTCTGCTGCGCTTCTTCAAAACGCGCCACTTCCGCTGCGGTATCCGCTACCTCTGCGGCAGAAATGGCAGTATCCTTTTTCTTGTAGATCTTGAGCTTGCCGATGGCGATGCCATTCAGGACGCTCTTACCGGTGCCTACCTGCATTGCACACTACTCCTTCTTCATCTGTGCCGGGGCCGCACTGCTCCGACAGTCCAAAAAAAGCCCCCGCAGCTCACCCGCGAGGGCCTTCCTCATCTTAACTGCGGAATCAGACGTTCTCGGTCAGGAACTTCTGGATGGCTGCTGCAGCAGCTTCCTCGTCGTCGCCCTCGACCTTGACGGTAACGGTCTCACCCTGCTTTACACCCATGCCCATCAGAGCCATCAGCTTGCGCATATCGCAGCTCTTGCCGTCCTTTTCCAGGGTAGCGCTGCTGGCAAAGCCCTTGACGGTCTTGACGAGCAGGCCGGCGGGACGAGCGTGGATGCCGCATGCATCCTTAACGGTATACTGGAATTCCTTCATAATCATTTTCTCCTTACTTGATCCCGTGCGGCGCTTCTGCACTTGCACCAGACGCGGCCGAGCCGCGGCACGGTTGATACATCTATTATAAACCCTTGCCGGTAATTTTTCACCATTTCATATTGCTAATTTTTTATTCAAAATTTTGGTACAATTGAACATACAAATGTGACAAAAATGCACGCATTTCACTTTTTCTTCTGCTTGTGCGCAAATTTTAGGCAAATTGCGACCTGGTTTTGCATCAAAACCCGAAGCTGTTCCCGGTCGTTTCCGGCTTTGGCAGGTCGTTCCGGTGCTTATTCCACCGGATATCCCTCGGCATCCAGCGGCAGTTCCGTATAAGGCACAGCCTGCGGCACGGCATCCGGCTCACCGGAGGTCTGCTGGGCGGTCAATTCCTCGTCATGGCGTTCGCCCCAATCGCCGCTGTAGTCCTCGCCGGAGGTCTGCTGTGCCGGTTCGCTGCCGGTCAGTTCTTCGTCGTGGCGCTCACCCCAGTCTCCCTCGTAGTCCTCGCCGGAAGTCTGCTTTGCCTCAGCTTCCGCCATGGCGGCCTGCATGTCTTTCAGGCCCACCACAACGCCGGAGGGCCGTTCCAGCAGGTAAGCTCCCACGGCCTTTTTGCGGTACACCAACAGCACGCCGTAGCGGCTGGTCTCGCCGCTGCTTGCCGCCGGGATCAGCGCCGTCCATTTTTCCACGGTCTTGCCCTTGTAGCGTGCAAGGTCCATACCGCTCTGCTGCACCACCCCGTTGAAGGCCGAAAAGCTGTCATCCCACTTGCGGGGGATCTTGACCTTGTCTGCCGTGATGGATGCGCCGTCCACATCCAGACCGTAGCCGGTGAACCATGTCTGGATGTCCTGTGCACTCTCAATTTTGTTCACCGCCGCCGAGACCGCAACGGTGCGGTTGCTGATGAACCGGCCCAGCAGAGCACTGCCCACCACCAGTGCGCAGCACATGGCACCCAGACCCAGTTTTTTCAGGCTCGTTTTGCTTAACGTGACTACAAACATATCCCCATGCCTCCCCAGCCTGTTTATTGCTCTGAGAACAATTTATTCAGAGTTCGGGCAGGTTATGACGATTTAAAATGCCCGCCGTATGATTCTTCCCGTGCAGGGCGCGGCCGTGTGGGGCAGGCCGGATGGCTTTTACAAAATTTTTCTCCGCCGGGTACGTTCTCTTTTGCGTGCCAAAAGAGAACCAGAAAAGCACCCGCTACTTTCGAGGCGCGGGAGGCACGAATTAAGGGCTGCTCGCCCTTAATAATCCCAAAGCAGTTGGGCTCCATACAAAAAATCCAAGTTGCTTCGCTAAAGGATTTTTTGTGTTGCGCCGATTTGAAGTCGCTTGCGCGACGAAACGTAAGGGCAACAGCATGTTTTCATGCTGACGTGAATGCTCCCGCAGGGAGCCAGCATCAGCAAATGCCGTTTGCCGTTACGACCCTCCCTGTGAAAAAGCAACTCCGAAACGGCCGCAGCCGTTTCGGAGTTGCAAATAAAAATACTATTTCCGCTATTTATGCTCAGAGCGAAGCGGAGAGCATTCCAAATCGTCTCTCCCGCTTTAATGCGCCTTCACAAAATCCTCCGGCGAGACTTCACCGTTCTGGCGGAGCACCTGTTTCAGCACCTGCATCACGCCGTATTCCCGGTGGGACGGTGCCAGAAACGGCACCTGCGCCCGCAGCGGTCCGCTGCCGTTCTCCATCAAAAAGCCGTACTTCGCGGTGGTGAGCATCTCGGCATCGTTGTAGGTGTCGCCAAAGGCCATCATGCTGTCGGCCGGAATGCCCAGCAGTGCACCCACCTTTGCCAGTGCTGCACCCTTGTGCACACCTGGGTTCATCACGTCCACCCAGTTTCTGCCTGCCACTGCCACCGAGAATGCACCGCCATTTCCGGTGTGGAATGCGCCGTAGATCCGGTCGAAGGCTTTCTGCGAGTCGTCGTTGGGCAGATAGACGGTAAACTTATCCGCCGCCGCTTCCACCGCAGTCAGGTCATCCACGTATTCCACCCGGGTATAAAAATTCTTGAAAACTTTATCGTATTTCTCGTCCTGCTTTTCCGCGTAGGCCGCCTGCAGTCCGCACAAAAGGCCCACGTCTCCGGCCTGCTTTGTGCTGCGGGCCAGCTGCCGCCAGCCCTCGGCAGGCATTTCGGACACAAACAGGTCTTTCCCCTTCCAGCGGGCAGCGCCGCCGTTGTCGCCAATGAGAATGATCTCCTCCAGCAGATCCGGGAACATCGTTTCCAGTGTGTACAGAGGCCGCCCGCTGGCCGCGGCAAACAAGATGCCCTGCCCGGCCAGTGCACGGATGGTCTCGGTAAACTTTGGCGGCAACTGGCTGTACTCGTCCAGAAGGGTCGCGTCCATGTCCGATGCGATCAGGCGAATGCGGTCCATTGCAGTTTCCTCACTTATCCGATGTAGCTGATGTTCACGTCCATATCGCCCTTATAGCCGGGCAGGCGTGCCGTGCAGGTGCCCTGCCACAGGGCGCAGTCGATGGGGCTGCTGGCAACACCATAATGCGCGTTCCAGATGGTATATTTTTTCAGGCTGTTCAGATCGACACGCTTGCGGTACCACAGGGTAGAGGCATACACACCGGGTTTGTAGCCCTGTGCCTTGACCTCCTCACAGAAGGCGATGGCGCACTTGGTGCGGTCCTCCATACCCAGACCGTCGGCGCGGCCGGAACCATTGGAAGCGCCGGATGCTTCGGTGTCAAAGAAGATGGGGTAATCCAGCTTGCGTCCGTTCAGTACGTAGGCGCAGGCAAAGGCTTCCTCCTTGGCTTCCTCCTCGGTGGTAGCCTGACTGAAGAAATACACGCCCACCTTCAGGCCCGCATTCTTCACATTGGTGAAATGCTCCTCGAACATGGGGTCCAGCACCAGCGTGCCGGAAGCACCATAGCCGCGGTAGCCGATGCGGACGATCACAAAGCTCACGCCTGCCTTTTTGATCTGGTTCCAGTCGATGTTCTTCTGATACTTGGAAACATCCACACCGAAGGTCTTGCCATTTTCCAGCACACCGTCCGCATTGAAGTAATAGAGTTTATTGTCGATGCACTGGATGCCGGTCACCGGCTTGTTGGTGGTCTGGCTGTAGTAGTAGGTCTTGCCGCCGGAGGTGCGCCAGCCGGAATAGACCGGCTCCGGCTGAGACTCGTCTTTTCCCAGCCAGCCGAACAGGAAATTGAGCAGCCAGCTGAAAAATCCGTTCTCATCGCTCAGGTCGATGCACTGGGCCTCGGCGGCATCCATGGCACCGGCATCCAGCGCGGCACGGATTTCTTCCGGTGTCAGCACCACGCTGTTTTCCGGCGTGTGCTGGTTCGTGCTGTTCTCCTCCGCTTCAGTGGCCTGTACAGGCGGTGCTTCCGGGTCCTGTGCAGCAAGCTCCGGGGTCTCCGTCTGCAGGGTGGGCATTGCCGTTTCCTGCTGTGCAGAAACAGTCTCGGTCACTGCCGCGGTACTTTCTTCCGGCTGTGCAGCCAGTGCCAGCGGTGCGCCCATTGAAAAGGTCATTGCCAATGCCAGAACTGCCGCTGCACACCGCGTTTTGCCGCGGGTGCTGCGGGCAGTCAGTTTATTCCAGAACGTTTTTTTCATGCTGTGCTCCATACCTCATGTATTTTTATCGGGATGCCGCCCTTCGCAAAAAGGGCAGCGTTTCATCTTCTCAATACTCTTTCAGTATACACCCGCGGGCAAGCCCCCGTCAATTGCCGCACACTGCAAAGCGCAGCTCCGAAAAGCTGCCGCCCCGGTATCAGAAAATGCTCCAAAATAGATACGTCTCAGCCCGCAAAAACATTGCACAAAGCCAAAAATTGCAGATATTTCCAGCAAAATCAGCATTTTGTCTTGTTGTCTTGACATGTGTATGGTATTATACTTGACATGCAGTTTTTGCATTGAATCCACCATCTTGAAACAGAAAGGCAGTTTCTCATGTCAAATGTGAAAGATTTCTTAAAACGCAAGGATATCGTCATCACCCCGCAGCGCTATCTCATTGAAGCGCTGGGTGCCATGGCGCAGGGCCTGTTTGCCAGCCTGCTGATCGGCACCATCATCAAGACGCTGGGCCAGCAGACCGGCCTTAACGTGCTGGTAGACCTTGGCGGCTACGCCACGGCCATGAGCGGCCCGGCCATGGCCTGCGCCATTGGCTGGGCGCTGCACTGCCCGCCGCTGGTGCTGTTCAGCCTGATCACCGTAGGCTACTCGGCCAATGCTCTGGGCGGCGCAGGCGGCCCGCTGGCCGTGCTCATCATTGCCATCGTGGCTTCCGAGCTGGGCAAGGCCGTGAGCAAGGAGACCCGCGTGGACATCCTCGTGACCCCGCTGGTGACCATTTTTTCCGGCGTGGGCCTTTCCATGCTGATCGCCGCACCCATTGGCGCTGCCGCAAGTCAGGTGGGCACCCTGATCATGTGGGCCACCGAACAGGCTCCGCTGGTCATGGGCATTCTGGTATCCGTCATTGTGGGCGTGGCGCTGACCCTGCCCATTTCCTCTGCCGCCATCTGCGCCGCGCTGGGTCTGACCGGCCTTGCCGGCGGTGCCGCCGTGGCAGGCTGCTGCGCCCAGATGATCGGCTTTGCCGTGATGAGCTACAAGGAGAACGGCGTGGGCGGTCTGGTCAGTCAGGGCCTTGGCACCAGCATGCTGCAGATGGGCAACATCGTCAAGAACCCCCGTATCTGGATCGCGCCCACACTGGCCAGTGCCATCACCGGCCCGCTGGCCACCTGCGTGTTCCACTTTGAGATGAACGGTGCCGCTGTCTCTTCCGGCATGGGCACCTGCGGTCTGGTGGGCCAGATCGGCGTGTACACCGGCTGGGTCAGCGACATTGCCGCCGGTACCAAAGCCGCCATCACCCCGATGGACTGGGCTGCCATGGTGCTGCTGTGCTTTGTTCTGCCCGCCGTGCTGAGTGTGATCTTCTGCGAGATCGAGCGCAAGCTGGGCTGGATCAAAGAGGGCGATCTGAAGCTGAACTAACTTTTAGAATTGTCTCCGCTTCGCTCTGACAATATCAGCAGAAAAATATTTTTATATATAGCAACGCCGGAATGACTGCGGTCATTCCGGCGTTGCCTTTTCACGATAAGGGGCCGGGCGGTGAACAGCCTTTTGCTACCGTCAGCCTGCAGCTGTCGCGCAGCAGATGGAGCACAAGCTTGCCCGCACGGTTCGTCGCGTAAGCGACTCAAAATCGGCGCAACACAAAAAATCCTCTAGCGCAGCGACTTGGATTTTTTGTATGGAGCCCAACTGCTTTGGGGTTACTAGGGGCGAGCAGCCCCTAGTTCGTGCCTCCCGCGCCTCGAAAGTAGCGGAGACCTTGCCGCGCTGAACACGCGGCATTTGCTGCGCAAACCGGTCTGCGGCTTAAAAGCCCCACTGGGGCTTTCATGCCCTGCGGGCACCGCCGTCCTTTCTGGTTCTCTTTTGGCACGCAAAAGAGAACGTACCCAGCGGCGATACATTTTTCAAAAGCCATTAAACCCAACCCACACGCCTACGCTCTGCACAGGAAGCGCTCAAACGATTCGTTTCCCGTCCAGCACTGCCTGCGTGAGGGTGTCGCCTTCATACACCAGCTTGAGGGAGAAATAAGGCCGTTCCTCATTCAGCAGCCGGAAGAAGATTTTGTCGCCCTCCCAGATGGGCAGTTCAGCCGCCTTATCCTTCGGCACCCATTCCAGCACGCCTTCCCTGCAGGCATCGCCCTGCACCATCTCGCCCGTCCATTCATCAGCGGTGTACAGGTGGATGAACTCGGTCATGTTGCCCCAAATAAAGGTCAGCAGACCCCGGGCGCGGAAGCGCTTCAGCGTCAGGCCGGTCTCCTCCTTCACTTCCCGCAGCAGGCAGTCCTCCGGGCTTTCAAACCGCTCAAACTTTCCGCCTACACCGATCCATTTGTCGTGGTTGTAGTCGTCCTGCTTTTTGATGCGGTGCAGCATCAGGTAGGCATCCTCCCGTTCCAAATAACACAGCGTGGTGCTGAAAATGGGAAATTCCGGGTTCATGAAGGCTCCTAGATTCATTGCGTTCTCCTTCTGATCTTGTTTTTGTGGAAAATGCCGTTTTTCGCTGCGGCCCCTCCCGTGAAAAAACACCCCGGCAAAGCCCGCAGGCTTTGCCGGGGTGCAAACCAAAAATAACTTTTTCCTCTGAATATGCCAGAGCAACGCGGCGGCAATTTAAAATCATTGCCCCTTCCGGCTTGCTCTTCCCTTGCCCGCATTGTTCAGCTTGCGCACAAGGTCGTTCTGATGCTTGCGCTGGCTGGGCGTGGGCTGCGGGTCTTTGGCCTCCTCGGCACGGCGGCCGCTCTGGGCGGTGTCCGGATCGATGCGTTCCAGCGTCCACTCCTGATTGCCGCCTGCTACAAAGTTCCAGATCTGGGCCTGTGCACCGTTGGCGGTGTTCATGCCCACAAGGTCAATGTATTTATCCGCCAGCACATTGCGGATGCGGGTGCGCCCGCTGCGGGTGGGCTCCAGCGCCCAGCACTGACTCAGCCCGCTGGTGCGGTCCCACTGGTGCAGCCATGTGCCCTCCACCACACCGCCAAGGGCCAGATCCATCATCTTGCCGGTAAAGCGGTTGCAGATGCGCCAGCGGCCCTCGCCTGCATCCACGAACTGCCACTGCTGCCACGGATGGCCTGCATAGCTCCACAGCTGGATGGCCGCGCCGTTCTCGGTGTTGAAGTTCTTTACTTCCAGTACCTTTCCATTGGGGGCTTTGATGATATAAAATTCATTTTCCAGAATGACTGCCTGTGATGCCTTTGCCATAGAGCACGACTCCTTTCCAGTTTGGTAGCCCTATTATAGCGTATTTGTCCTTTGGCAGCAAGAATGCTTTTCCATAATCTTTTTACGTTTTATTGTGCATTTTGACATGATTCCCGCAACGATAACGTTTACGCGCAACAAAACCGTCTCTGCAGGGAATTTCTTTACACTCCGGCCTGTCTTGTGATACAATAAAGGCACACGCTTTTAGGGAGGGATTTGGAATGACCAACGAAACCTTGGAAACCATTAAAAGCCGCCGCAGCTGCCGTGCCTATAAGCCGGAGCAGATCACCGACGAAGAGCTGAATGCCGTGCTGGAAGCCGGCACCTACGCTGCCAGCGCCATGGGCCGCCAGAGCGCAAAGATCGTGGTGGTGCAGGACGCTGCCACCCGCGCCCAGCTCACCCGCATGAACGCCGCTGTCATGGGCAAGGACACCGACCCTATGTACGGCGCTCCTACCATTCTGGTAGTGCTGGCCGATGCCGGTTCCAAAAATGCCGTGCAGGACGGCAGCCTTGTCATGGGCAATCTGATGCTGGCCGCGGCCTCGCTGGGGCTGGGCAGCTGCTGGATCAACCGCGCAAAGGAAGAGTTTGAATCCGACGAGGGCAAGGCCCTGCTCCGGCAGTGGGGCATCGAGGGCGATTGGGTCGGCGTCGGCCACTGCATTCTGGGCTATCCTGCTGCAGACCCCAAGCCCGCCGCCCCCCGCAAGCCGGATTATATCGTAAAAGTATAAGGAGAACTATGAAGCCTGATTACAAGCTGGTCGCCAAGGCCAAATACATCCACGCCACCGCCGACCTTGCCAGTGAACTCTGGCATGAGGTGTACAAGCGCTATTACCCCGCAAAGCAGCTGGACACCCTTGTGGAAGAGCTGCAGAGCGCCGATGCCATTGAGGAGGACATCGACAACGATGTGAACTACTTCCTCGTGGTTCTGGGCGGCAAGACCATCGGCTACTTTGCGTGGAAGATGGAGAACACCGCCCTGCATCTGATGCACCTGTACCTCAGGCCCGAATACCGCGGCAAGGCACTGGGCCGGGACATCGTGCTCTCCTGCGAGCGGCTGGCCCGCGGCGAGGGCAAGGGCCGTGTGTGGTGCACCGTGCACGCCAAGGCCCTGCCGGTGCAGCAGTTCTTCAAGGCCCTGCGCTACCGCAATTTAAAGCCCGCCGAGCAGGAAAACGGCACCGTCCCCCGGGACGAAGTGGTATTTGAGCACACGCTGGGCTAAAAAGCCGCAAATGCTATTGAAATTTCTCCCCGTTTGTACTACACTGGTGTAGTGTAATAAAGTGTCTGCCTGTGGGCGGCATCTGCAAAAAAGGAGAACAACATGGCAAAAGATCATCCTACCGGCCAGTCCGGTCTGTATCAGGCATTTTTGCAGCTCAAGACCCCGGAACAGTGCTACCGTTTTTTACAGGATGTGTGCAGCTATTCCGAGCTGAGCGCAATGGAGCAGCGCTACAACATTGCCGAAATGCTGGTGGACAAGCGCATCTACACCGAGATCATGGATAAGACCGGTGCATCCAGCGCCATCATCAGCCGGGTAAGCCGGGTGCTGAGTGCCAACGACAGCGTGTTACGCGCCTTGCTGGAAGCGGAAAAAGCTGCCGACGATCAAAACTGAACTTCCACACAAACCATGCCGCGTGCCGCCCGTGCGGTATGCGGCTTTTATCATTCAACCGGGAAGGCAGAAGTCCCCACGCCAGCGGGGTACTTCTATCGTTTTTCCTCATGCGGCGCAGATGTGCCGTCTTCATCAGAAATCAGGGAGGTTTGATTTTCATGAGCAAAGCTGTTGTATTTTTTGCCGAGGGCACCGAGGAATGTGAAGCCCTGCTGGTGGTCGATCTGCTGCGCCGCGCCAAGGTGGAGGTGACCGTGGCCAGCGCATCCGGCAGCCGCGAGATCGTGAGCAGCCACAAGGTGCATATCACCGCCGACGCACTGGCCGAAGAGGTGGATTATTCGGATGTGGACATGGTGGTGCTGCCCGGCGGCATCCCCGGCACCCCGAACCTTGCCGCCAACAAGACCGTTACCGACACCTGCGTTTCCTTTGCAAAGAGCGGCAAAAAGGTAGCTGCCATCTGCGCAGCACCCAGCGTGCTGGCATCTCTCGGCCTGCTGGAGGGCAGAAAAGCCACGGCGCACGCCGGTTTCCAAGACAAATTGGCCGGTGCCGAGGTGCTGGATACCGAAGTGGTAGTGGACGGCAATATCACCACCAGCTACGGTCTGGGCGGTGCCATCCCCTTTGCGCTGGAGCTGGTGCGCCAGCTGGCCGGGCAGGCTGAGGCCGACCGCATCCAGAACGCCATCGCCTACCGCCACTGAGGGAGGGAGTCAGTATGCGTTTTGTTACCTGCCGCCTGCCGGACGGCGTGGAAGATCCGGCCATTCTTTCGCCGGACGGCACACAGATCTGGCCGCTGAGCTGGCTGGGCCTTTCCTATGAAACCTTGTCCGATGCCATCCCCTTTCTGACCCCGCAGGTGCGGGCAGGCCTGCAGCTTGCCATTGCGGGCATCCCGGCCCTGCCCGTGGATGCCGTGCAGCTGCAAAGCCCTATTCCCTGCCCGGCGCAGGATGTGGTGTGCCTTGGCATCAACTACATGGCCCACTCGGACGAAGCGGAGAAATACTCTGCCGATGCCTTTGCAACCAAACATCAGGATGCCATTTATTTTTCCAAGCGCGTTTCCCGCGCTGTGCCGGACGGCGGCTTTATTGAAGCTCACACTGACCTTGTGCAGAAGCTGGACTACGAATGCGAACTGGCTGTGGTTCTGGGCAAAGATGCCAGGGATGTGCCCGCCGGGCAGACAAAAGACTATGTGTTCGGCTACACCATCCTGAACGATGTTTCCGCCCGCGATGTGCAGACCGCCCACAAGCAGTGGTATTTCGGCAAAAGTCTGGACGGCTTCACGCCCATCGGCCCCTGCATCGTTACCGCAGACGAATTCGACACCTACCCGCCCAAGCTCGGCATCCGAAGCTTCGTCAACGGCGAAAAGCGGCAGGACTCGAACACCGGCCTGCAGATTTTTGACATCGACCATGTTATTCACGAGCTTTCGCAGGGCATGACCCTGAAGGCCGGCACCGTCATTGCCACCGGCACCCCGGCAGGCGTGGGCATGGGCATGGACCCGCCGCAGTTTCTGAAGCCCGGCGACACGGTGCGCTGCGAGATCGACGGCATTGGCAGTCTGACCAACACCGTGCGGTGAGCACTGGCATTTGTGCCAAACATTCACTGCGTTTTCCGTCTGTTTGCATGAAAATCCGCAGCGGCACTGCTCTTTTGCGGGTAGGTGTGGTATACTGGAACACGCGAAATACTGCGGCCGCTGGCCGTCAAAAAGGGGTAAATGAAACATGAAAGAATACGCATTCGGCATCGATCTGGGCGGCACCACCGCCAAGATCGGCCTGTTCAAGACCACCGGCGAACTGCTGGAAAAGTGGGAAGTTCCCACCGACACCTCCAACGCCGGTGAGCACATTCTGAAAAATCTGGCCTCTGCCGTGCAGGGCAAGATGCAGGAAAAAGGCCTTGCCGCTGAGCAGGTAGAGGGCGTGGGCGTGGGCGTGCCCGGCCCTGTGCTGGACAGCCGCATCGTGCCCATCATCTGCGCAAACCTCGGCGGCTGGGGCAAGCATAATGTAGCCGAAGAGCTGAGCACCATGCTGGGCGGCATCCGGGTCCTTGTGGGCAATGACGCCAACGTGGCTGCTCTGGGCGAGATCTGGATGGGTGCAGCCAAGGGCTGCCGCAGCGCAGTCATGGTCACGCTGGGCACCGGCGTGGGCGGCGGCGTCATCGTCAACGGCAAGGTCATCGATGGCACCCACGGTGCCGGCGGCGAGATCGGCCACATCACGGTGGACCGCCACGAGACCGCCGCCTGCGGCTGCGGCAAGCACGGATGTCTGGAGCAGTATTCCAGTGCTACGGGCGTTGTGCGCTGCATGAAGAAGCTGCTGGACGAGAACCCGGACACCCCCTGCACCCTGCGCGGCACCGAGTTTGCCGCCAAGGACGTGTTTGATGCCGCCCGCAATGGCGACGCCCTTGCCGCCCGCGAGGTGGACGAGATGACCGATACCCTTGGCATGGCGCTGGCGACCATTGCCGCCACCGTGGACCCGGAGATGTTCATGGTGGGCGGCGGCGTATCCCGCGCCGGTGATGTGCTGTTTGCCCCGCTGCGGGAGCATTTCAAGGTCTATGCCTTCAAGTCCTGCCGTGAGACCCCCATCGTGCCCGCCATCCTCGGCAACGATGCCGGTATCTATGGTTCTGTGCGCCTGATCGTGGGTGAATAATTCAGCGGTATTTTTTCAGAAACTTAAAAACCCGGAAACGACGGTCGTTTCCGGGTTTTTCTTTGTACGTTCAATAAAATTTACAGCGTATCTTCCCCCGGCAGCTGATTCCACAGGCGGTAGTAGACGCCCTGCTTTGCCAGCAGCTGGTCGTGGGTGCCGGATTCCACGATGCCCTCTTCGCCCAGCACAAGGATGCGGTCGTAGTCCTTGATGGTGGTCAGGCGGTGGGCGATGGTCAGGGTGGTGCGGCCATGGGCCAGCTTTTCAAGGCTCTGGCCCACCAGGATCTCGCTTTCGTTGTCCAGTGCGCTGGTGGCCTCGTCCAGAATGAGGATGGGCGGGTTCTTCAGGAACACCCGCGCAATGGCGATGCGCTGCTTCTGTCCGCCAGAGAGCTTGACACCGCGCTCGCCCACGTAGGTGTCAAAGCCGTCCTTCAGGGCCAGAATGAACTTCTCCGCCCCGGCCAGACGCGCCGCTTCCATGATCTCTTCGCGGGTGGCGCCGGGCTTGCCGTAGGCGATGTTTTGGGCCACCGTGCCGCTGAACAGATACACGTCCTGCTGCACGATGCCGATATCCTGCCGCAGGCTTTTCAGGGTGACATGGCGGATGTCCTGCCCATCGATCAGGATGCGGCCGCTGGTCACCTCGTAGAAGCGGGGGATGAGGTTGCACAGGGTGGTCTTGCCGCCGCCCGAAGGGCCGACCAACGCCAGCCGTTCGCCCGGCCGGATATCCAGACTGACGTTGTGCAGCACCTTGTTGTGGTCATCCGGGTACTCAAAGCTGACGTTTTCAAACCGGATGTCACCGGGGCCGGGCTGCAGCGGTACCGCATCCGGGACATCGCCGATGGTCACAGGGGTGTCCATGATCTCGGCAAAGCGCTCGATGCCGGTCATGCCGCGCTGGAACTGCTCGGCAAACTCCACGATGCGGCGGATGGTGGCAATAAGGGTGGTGACATACAGCATATAGGCCACCATGTCACCGGCGGTGATCCTGCCGTACACCAGCGAGAGGCCGCCTGCCAGAATGACCACCAGATACATCAGGCCGTCGAACAGGCGGGTGGAGGTGTTGAAGGCACCCATGGCGTAGTAGCCGAGAGTCTTGATCTGCTCAAAATCCTTGTTGCCCTTTGCAAACTTCTCGCGTTCCTCATCCTCGGCGGCAAAGGCCTTCACGACACCCTGCCCCAGCAGGCTGTCCTCGATGGTGGAGTTCAGCTCGCCGATCTGCACGCGCTGCTGGCGGAACCGCGCCCGCAGCCGTCCGTTCAGGTAAACGGACACCACGCCCATCAGCGGCACGCAGGCGAACACCGCCAGCGTCAGCGGCACACTGGCCCGGCACAGGATAATAAAGGACACCACGATCTTGATGGCCGCAATGAAAAATTCCTCCGGGCAGTGGTGGGCGAACTCGGTCACATCGAACAGGTCGTTGGTGATGCGGCCCATGATAGTGCCTACCTTGGTGTTGTTGTAGTAGGTGTGGTCCAGCTTGAGCAGGTGGTCAAAGGCATCGCGGCGCATATCCGTCTCGATGTGCACGCCCATGATATGACCGATGCTGGACATGTAATAGCTGGCTGCACCGTCGATGATGCGCAGCACAAAATAGAGTGCTGCCAGCCGCAGCACGATGCCCGCCGTCAGGGTGATGCCCACGCCCATGGCGGCGTTGGTGATGGTGCTCATGATCTTGGGCAGCACGATATCGCACAGGGTGGTCAGCGCTGCACAGAACAGGTCCAGAAACAGGGTCATTTTGTACTTTGCCAGATAGGGCAGAAAACGCCGGATCAGCGCACCGCTGCCTGCGTGGTGCGCCCCGGGGTCGTTGATCTTGGTTTTTGACATGGTTCCTCCGTTTTTTGGTTTCTTTAGGCCTTTACGATTCAGGATGTTTCAGATACTTTTCAGTGGGCTCGCCCTCTCAGTCAAATCCTTCGGATTTGCCAGCTCTCCCAAAGGGAGAGCCCTTGGCAAAGAGATGAAGTTTGCGTGGACTGCCAAAGGCTCCCACTCTGGGGGAGCTGTCGCGCAAGCGACTGAGAGGGCGAGGCCGTTTTTATTTTTACACTTTTTTACTGTAATCCCGCTCGCCGTAGATGGCGGTGCCGATGCGCACAAGGGTGGCACCCTCCCGGATGGCGTTTTCAAAGTCGCCGCTCATGCCCATGGAGAGGGTCTCCATGGACACGTTGGAATAGCCGCGCTCTCCGGCCTGCACAAACAGCTTGTACACCTCGGCCAGATAGCGGCGGTTGCGGGTATCGTCGTCGTTCACAGGCGGAATGGCCATCAGCCCCTTGACCCGGATGTGCTCCTGTGCGGCAGCAGCATCCAGCAGCGGCCAGAGCGCTTCCGGTGCCACGCCGGTCTTGCTCTCCTCGCCGCCGATGTTCACCTCCAGCAGCACGTTCTGCACGATGCCGGCCTTGGCTGCTTCCTTCTCGATAGCGTTCAGCAGATGCTCACTGTCCACGCTTTGGATGAGGCTGGCACGGCCCAGCACTTTTTTAATTTTGTTCGTCTGCAGATGGCCGATAAAGTGGCTGGGCTTGCCGCAGTAAGCACCTGCGTCAAAGTTTGCGCACAGCTCCTGCACATGGTTCTCACCGAACACATCAATGGGCAGGGCTGCGCTTGCAGCCACGGTCTGTGCCGTGCGGGTCTTGCAGGCGGCGCACAGCTGCACCGCTGCCGGGTCGCGGCCTGCTTCACGGGCCGCGGCTGCCATCTTTTCCCGGATCTCTGCCACGGCCTCCTGCATCTGTTCCAGATTCTTTTCTGCCATGATGCTCAGTCCTCCTCGGTATACTTGGCGCGTTCGCCGCCGATGAGCTTTGGGCGGGTGCGGGCGCACAGAATGTTCGCTTCACCAATTTTGGAAAGGCTCAGCCGCACCGGCACCGCCACCCGCTTCAGGTGCATCCCGATCAGGGTGCCGCCGATATCAATGCCTGCATGGGCACGGATCTCTTCCACGGCCACCGGCTCCCGGAACTTCTTCCAGCAGGTAGTGGCCCAGCTGCCGCCTGCGTGGGGGCGGGGCACCACGCACACCTCTTCCCAGCCGTATTTTTCGGCGGCTTCCCGCTCGATGATAATAGCGCGGTTCAGATGCTCACAGCACTGCGCGGCCAGCCAGATGCCGTTTTCAGCCAGCACTGGGGCAATGCCCGCGTACACGGCCTGCGCGGCTTCCAGACTGGAATCCTTGCCGATGTGCCCGCCCACGATCTCGCTGGACGAGCAGCCCACCACGAACACATCGCCCTTTTTCAGCTTTGCTTCGGCCAGCAGTTCGGTCACTGCCTGCCGGGCCTGCGTCTCGATCTGTTTTTTGAATTCTTCTGTCATAAAAAACACCTCGGTTTTTATCAAAAATCAAAGATTTGCACTGCGCACCTTTTCGCTGCCTGCAAGGCCGAGATACAGCCTGCTCTCCACCGGGCACAGAGCTGTCACACCGCCTGCACCCTTGCTGGAGACCGTCCGCTTCCAGCTGCCGTCTGCCGTATCTACAGCTTCCGCGCAGGGCGCATCGGCAGGCAGACTGAACAGCTTTTCCTGTAGATTCCGGCCTGCACGCAGGGCAATGCCCCGCAGCAGGGTGCTGTCGGCGTTCTTTTCCAGCCAGCTGCTGCGCGCCCACCGGTAGCCGATGTACAGGGTGCCGTCTGCATCCATAGCAAGCGCACCGGGATACCCCGGCAGGCCGGAAACAAAGCTCTGGCAGTTTTTACCGCCCGCCGTCAGGTCGCGGGCATCGGCGGCAGCGCTCCACACACAGCGGTTCCCAAGGTCAGCCACGAACAGCGTGCTGCCGTCCCGGCTCAGGGCCAGCCCGGAAGCACCGGCCACACCGCCCAGCACCTTCTGCACCGTGCGTGCTGCCGGGTCGTATACATACACGCAGCCCGTGCCGGTGTGGGCCAGCAGTTCGGTGCGCAGAGTGCTCTCCAGCCCGTCCGCGGCACCGGCAGCGGCAGCAACCGCAAAGTAGATCCTGCCGTCCGGCGCGGCTTCCACCGCTGAGACAGCCCCCAGCGGTGCACCGTCGATCTGGGTCACTACCTGCTCCACCGCCGTGCCCCAGCTGTCGTGGGCGGCGCGGCACAGGCTGCCGCCGCCGGGCGTGAGGATGCTCAGCCACAGGTCCCCGCTGCCGTCAAAGGCAAAACCGGTCAGCTCACCGTCCACGGAAAGGATGGCCGCATCGTGTCCGCCGTCGGTGCGCACAAGGTCGCTCGTGCGCTTTTTTAAGGCTGCGCCGTCGTATGCTGCGGCATACACAAGGCCGTCCTGTGTGCGGATGCAGTCCACACCCTGATATTCGCCCAGATCCAGCGTTCCCTTATGGTCGGCGGCAAGGGCCGTCTGTGCTGCACCGGTGTCCTGCCGTACATCAGGGGCATCGTACGCCTGCGGCGGCGTATCGATGGGCCGGAACACCAGTGCATACACCAGCGCCAGCAGGATGCACACGCCAAACACCGTGCTGGCCGTGCGGAACCGCTTGAGCAGCGCGTCCCGCTCCACCGCCATCTGGGCCGCATACTCGGCACGGCGGCGGGCGGCGCGGGCATTGGCGCGGTTTGCCCGGCGCATCCAGCGATCCACGAACAATGCCACCTGCGGCCCGATGGTGAGCGACGCAATGGCAAGGATGAGCAGAAATTCAATAAGTCCGATCCTCATAGGGCTTTTTCCTTTATCTTCAGAGCTTTTTCAGGGGGATATCCCCTTATCATTTCAGTATAGCATCTGTGGCGCGGCAGTTCAAGCACCCAACTCTGTCTCCCGGCTTTTGCCGCCGCCTGCCGCCTTTTTCTCCATCTTTCCTGCCAAAGCCTTTTTTGCCGTGCTGAAATATGCTATACTGATTATAAATATGGCATTCTGCACCGGAATGCCGCGTGTCAGTGTAAAAGAGGATAACATGGAAGCATTCAAATATAATGTGCAGCCGGGCCGCTACCGGCATTTCAAGGGCAACGAATACGAAGTGCTGGGCATGGCCCGCCACAGCGAGACCGAAGAGGAAATGGTGGTGTACCGCGCCCTGTACGGGGAACGCGGGCTTTGGGTGCGTCCTGCCGCCATGTGGTGCGAGACCGTGGAGCGGGACGGCAAAGTGCAGCCGCGCTTTGTGCGCATTGAGGAGTGAACCGGCAGTTTTTGCCGATGGGATAAAACGGAGGGTGATACTTTTGTACAGTGAACAAAAACAGGCGCTTGCCGCCGAACTGAGCTTCAAGCATCCGGCAGTGCTGGCTGTCAGCGGTTCCGCAGGCAGCGGCAAGACCGCTCTGCTGGCCGCGCTGCTGCCGGTGCTCAAGAGCCGCGGGCTGAAGGTGGGCATGATCCGCGAGGCTGACGATCTGCGCCTGCCCGCCGAGACCGACCGCCTGCATGAGGCCGGTGCCGAGGGTGTGGCCGTGTTTACTGCCGGGCGCTATCTGCTTACCGAGCAGTTCCGCCTGAACGAGCAGGACCTGCTGGCTTTGTTCGAGCGCCACGGCTACGACCTTGTACTGCTGG
The DNA here is from genome assembly GCF_003603005.1 of Faecalibacterium sp. AF27-11BH. Taxonomy (NCBI): domain Bacteria; kingdom Bacillati; phylum Bacillota; class Clostridia; order Eubacteriales; family Oscillospiraceae; genus Faecalibacterium; species Faecalibacterium sp. AF27-11BH. Next base: position 39,738 of record NZ_QVGS01000015.1, on the reverse strand, counting down.
AAGGCTTTGGCGACAGCGGCTGGGCCAAGATCGAAGTGGTGCGCAGCTCGGTCAGCCCGGTGGGCACCGCGTTCCAGCCCATGGCCATCGTGGGCGATGTGCCGGGCGCTGATTTCGCACTGGACGATCCTGCTGCTCTGGCAGACTGGATCGAGAACCAGATGCCGTCCCTGTAACGGAGGTTCTGCATGAAACTCATCCGTACCGAAGACGCTGTCGGGCAGGTGCTCTGCCACGACATTACACAGATCATTCCCGGCCAGTTCAAGGGAGCACGCTTCCGCAAAGGGCACATCGTCCAGCCGGAGGATATCCCCGTGTTGCTTTCCATTGGCAAAGAGAATCTCTATGTCTGGGAGAAGCGCCCCGGCATCCTGCACGAGGACGAAGCCGCTGCCCTTTTGTACAAGGCAGCGGCGGGCCGCAACATCCACGGCACTGAGCCGAAGGAAGGCAAGATCGAACTGGTTGCCGACTGCGACGGTCTTTTGAAGATCGACCGCGCCGCCCTGCTGGCCGTGAACCGCACACCCCAAATGATGATCGCTACCATCCACGGCGACCTGCCCGTGAAAAAGGGCCAGAAGCTGGCCGGCACCCGCATCATCCCGCTGGTGATCGAGCAGGAGAAGATGGATGCCATGCAGGCTGCGGCAGGCAGCGAGCCCATCCTGAACGTGCTGCCTTTCCACCCGAAAAAGTTTGCGGCCATCACCACCGGCAGCGAGGTATTCAAGGGACGCATCGAGGACAAATTCACCCCCATTCTGGTGGGCAAGCTGGCCGAATACGGCTGCGAGATGACCTATCACAAAACCTGCGACGATGACCCCGCCGGGATCACCGCCGCCATTCTGGAAGCAAAGGCCGCAGGCTGCGAGCTGATCTTTACCACCGGCGGCATGAGCGTAGACCCCGACGATCGCACGCCGCTTGCCATCAAGAACACCGGTGCCGAGATCATCACCTATGGCGCACCGGTGCTGCCGGGTGCCATGTTCCTTGTGAGCTATCTGGACGGTGTGCCGGTGTGCGGCCTGCCCGGCTGCGTGATGTACGCCAAGCGCACCATTTTTGACCTGCTGCTGCCGCGCCTGCTGGCCGACGACCCCATCACTGCCGAGGACATTGCCCGGCTGGGCGAGGGCGGGCTGTGCTTAGGCTGCGCCGAATGCCACTGGCCCAACTGCGGCTTCGGGCATTGCTGAAACCCTCTCAGTCAAAGCCTTACGGCTTTGCCAGCTCTCCCAAAGGGGAGAGCTTTATCAAGGTAAAAATTATGAGCGAAACAAAACTTTCTCATTTTGATGCGTCCGGCAGCGCCGTGATGGTGGATGTGAGCGAAAAGCCCGTCACTGCACGGCAGGCTGTGGCCCGCGGCATCATCACTATGAATGCGGCAGCCTTTGCCGCTGTTCGGGACGGCACCGCCCAGAAGGGCGACGTGCTGGGCGTGGCCCGCATTGCAGGCATCATGGCGGCCAAGCGCACCAGTGAGCTGATCCCCCTGTGCCATCCGCTGCCGCTGAGCAAGCTGACTGTGGATTTTCACCTTCTGCCCGAACAGCAGGCCGTAGAGGCCGTGTGCACCGCCAGGACCATCGGCGTGACCGGCGTGGAAATGGAAGCTCTTACCGGCGTTTCTGCCGCGCTGCTCACCATCTACGATATGTGCAAGGCCGTGGATAAGGGCATGGAGCTGGGCGAGATCCACTTGGTCGAGAAGACCGGCGGCAAGAGCGGGCACTATGTGCGGGCCGAGGGCGGCTATGTTTGATGCATACGGCCGCAATATCCACTATCTACGCCTTTCGGTCACCGACCTGTGCAACCTGCGCTGCCGCTACTGTATGCCGGACGGCGTGCCAAAGCTGGCTCACGAAGATATTCTGACCTATGAGGAATTTCTGCGGCTGGCTGCGCTGTTCGCCCAGTGCGGCATCGACACGGTGCGCATCACCGGCGGTGAACCGCTGGTGCGCCGGGGCGTGGAACAACTGACGGCGGGCCTGAAAGCCATTCCCGGCATCCGCCGCGTTGCCCTTACCACCAACGGCGTGCTGCTGGCCCAGAAGCTGCCCGCCCTGCTGGCGGCGGGCCTTGACAGCGTGAACATCAGCCTTGACACCTTGCACCCGGAGACCTTCCGGCGCATCACCGGCAAAGACGAGCTTGCCGCCGTGCAAAACGGCATCCGGGCGGCCCTTGCCAGCGGCATTCCGGTCAAGCTGAACTGTGTGCCGCAGCCCGGCGTGAACGAGGGCGAGCTGGAAAGCCTTGCTGCCCTCGCACAGGAGCATCCGCTGCAGGTGCGCTTTATTGAGATGATGCCCATTGGCTTTGGTGCCGGGCTGCCCGGCCTTTCCGGCCCGAAACTGCTGGAGCGCTTTTGCCGCCGCTGGCCGCAGCTGCAGCCGGTGACCGGTGCGGCCTTTGGCGATGGGCCGGCGGTGTATTATTCTGCGCCCGGCTGGCGCGGCAGCATTGGGTTGATTGCTGCCGTGCACGGCAAATTCTGCGCTTCCTGCAACCGGGTGCGGCTGACAAGTCAGGGCTTTCTGCGTCCGTGCCTTGCCAGCGAATCCGGCACCGATCTGCGTGCTCTGCTGCGCAGCGGCGCGGACGACGCGGCCCTTTTGCAGGCCATTCAAAACACGATTCTGGCAAAACCCCGGGAACATCACTTCGGCCAAGGCTCCATGCCCGCCACACGAGGGATGTACCGGATCGGAGGATAACACAAATTTATGGGTAAAATTCTGGCTATCTGCACAAGCCCCCGGCGCGGCACCTTGAAAACGCCGGTGCCGTCCGCTGTTCTCACCCCGGAGTGGGGTATTGTGGGCGATGCCCACGGCGGCAGCTGGCACCGGCAGGTCAGCCTGCTGAGCGCGGAAAAAATTGAAGCTTTCCGTCAAAAGCTCTGGGTGGACTACGGTGCCTTTGGCGAAAATCTGGTGGTGGCAGGGTTCGATCTTGCCACCCTGCCGGTGCCCAGCTTTTTTGCCATTGGGGATGCCGTGCTGGAAATGACCCAGATCGGCAAGGAGTGCCACAGCGACTGCGCCATCCGCCAGCAGACCGGCGACTGCATCATGCCGCGGGAGGGCGTGTTCGCACGGGTGGTAAAAGGCGGCACCATCCACACCGGCGACGAGATGAAGTTGCTGCCCACCCCGGCAGACCTGCCCCTGCGCGCGGCGGTGATCACCCTTTCCGATAAGGGCAGCCGCGGCGAACGGGAGGACAAAAGCGGCCCGCTCATTGTGGAAATGCTCACCGCCACAGGCTACAAGGTGGAAGAAACGCTGCTTCTGCCGGACGATGCCGCCCAGCTCAAAACCCAGCTGCTGCGCCTTGCGGATGCCCGTCAGGTGAACCTGATCCTCACCACCGGCGGCACCGGCTTTGCACCCCGGGATATCACCCCGGAGGTGACTTTGAGCGTAGCCGAACGCAACGCGCCCGGCATTGCCGAGGCCATGCGGTACCATAGCCTTACCATCACACCGCGCGGGATGCTCAGCCGCGGTGTCAGCGTGCTGCGCGGCAAGACCCTGATCGTGAACCTGCCGGGCAGCCCTAAGGCCGTAAAAGAAAACCTCGAGTACATCCTGCCCAGCCTTGCGCACGGCATCCGCCTTGCCGCCGGGCTGGACGGCGAATGCGCCCGGAAGTAAAAAAGTATCCCGGTGGGCGGCACCGCATCCTGTACCGTATCAAATGCAAAGATTCATTTTAAAAACAGGAGCGCTTATCATGAACAACACTAAAATTTCCCGCCGCAGCTTTCTGGCTGCTGCCAGTATCGCCGGTGCCGCTGCGGCCCTGACCGCCTGCGGCTCCTCCGCTTCCAGCACTGCATCTTCCGTGGCAGGCTCTGCCGCTGCTTCTTCTGAAGCTACCGGTGGATCCATGGAGCTGATCGTGTTTGCCGCCGCATCCCTCACCGAGACCCTCACCGCCATCGGCGAGATCTACTCTGCCGAGAACCCCGGCGTGACCTTCAGCTTCAACTTCGACTCCTCCGGCACCCTCAAGACCCAGATCCAGGAAGGCGCGGACTGCGACCTGTTCATCTCCGCCGGTCAGAAGCAGATGAACCAGCTGGACAGCACCGCTTCCGCCGATGTGAACACCGAAGGACTGGACTTCGTGGACAGCGATTCCCGCGTGGACCTGCTGGAGAACAAGGTCGTTCTGTGCGTGCCCGAGAATGGCGATAAGGGCATCGACAGCTTCGATTCTCTGGCCGAGCACCTCAAGGCCGGGGACATTCTGTTCTGCATGGGCAACAGCGATGTGCCCGTGGGCCAGTACACCCAGAAGATCCTTGCCTACTACGATCTGGACGAGGAAGCACTGGCCGCAGCCGGTGTCATCACCTACGGCTCCAACGTCAAGGAGGTCACCACCCAGATCACCGAAGCCAGCGTGGATGCCGGTGTCGTGTACTGCACCGATGCCTACAGCGCAGGCCTGACCCCCGTGGATGAGGCCACCAAGGAGATGTGCGGTCAGGTGATCTACCCTGCCGCCGTGCTGAAGGCCGCCCCCAACGCCGAGGCTGCCAGGGAGTTTCTGGCCTATCTGCAGACCGACCGCGCCGCGACCGTGTTCGAGAGCGTGGGCTTCACCGCACTGTAAATTCGTTGTTTTTCAGAGCTTCCCCTCCGGGGGAAGCCTTTTTATTCGGAGGTATCATTTATGGACTGGTATCCCCTTTGGAACAGCCTGCGCATCGCCCTCGTCAGCTGCGCGGCGGTGTTCTTCCTTGGCATTTTTGCCGCCTACTATATTGCCAAGCTGCCGCGCACTGTCAAGGGCGCGCTGGACGTGGTGCTCACCCTGCCCATGGTGCTGCCGCCCACGGTGGTGGGCTATTTTCTGCTGCTTTTGTTCGGCGCAAAGCGGCCGCTGGGTGCCTTTTTCATGGAGCATTTCGGCGTGAAGCTGGTCATGAACTGGTACAGTGCCATCTTTGCATCTATCGTGGTGGCCTTTCCGCTGATGTACCGCACGGCGCGCGGCGCGTTTGAAAGCTTTGACGAAACGCTGGCATGGTCGGCGCAAACGCTGGGCCAGTCGGACGTGTGGATCTTCTGGCGGGTGCGGATGCCCTGCTGCCGTCAAGGCATTCTGGCCGGCACGGTGCTGGCCTTTGCCCGCGCGCTGGGCGAGTACGGTGCCACCAGCATGATCGCAGGCTACACCCCCGGCAAGACCGCCACCATTGCCACCACCGTGTACCAGCTGTGGCGCACCAACGACGAAGCCGGTGCCATGCGCTGGGTGCTGGTGGATATCGTGATCTCGGCAGTGGTGCTGCTGGCCGTGAATCTGCTGGAGAAAAAACAGAAAGCAAGTGGCCGCGCATGAGTCTTGAAGTGAACATTACCAAAAAGCTGGATGGCTTTACCCTTCACGCCAACTTTGCCGCGCGCAGCACCGCCACAGCCATTCTGGGCGCGTCCGGCTGCGGCAAAAGCATGACCCTGCGCTGCATTGCCGGTATCGTAAAGCCGGATGCGGGCCGCATCGTACTGGGCGGCCGGGTGCTGTTTGACAGCGCCCAGCACATCGACCTGCCGCCGCAGCAGCGCGGCGTGGGCCTGCTGTTCCAGAACTACGCACTGTTCCCCAACATGACCGTGGAGCAGAACGTGCTCTGCGGCCTGAAAGCCGAAAAAGACAAGGCCGCCCGCAAGGCCCGCTGCGCCGAAATGCTGCAGGCCATGCGGCTGGAATCCCTTGCCAAGCGCTACCCGGCCCAGCTTTCCGGCGGACAGCAGCAGCGCACCGCGCTGGCACGCATCCTTGTGGGCAGGCCCAAAATTCTGATGCTGGACGAGCCGTTCAGTGCGCTGGACAGCTACCTGCGCGAGGAAGTGGAGGGCGAAGTGGGCAGCCTGCTGGCCGGGTTTGGCGGCACGGTGCTGCTGGTCACCCACAACCGTGACGAAGCCTACCGCCTGTGCCGGGATATGATCGTGATGGATGGCGGGCAGGTACTGCGCACCGGCGGCACCAAAGAGGTGTTTGCAGACCCGCAGAGCACCACCGCTGCACGGCTGACCGGCTGCAAGAACATTCTGTCCTGCACCCGCGTGGATGCCCACACCGTGCGCCTGACTGGCTGGGATGCGCCCCTTCACCTTGCCGCCGAGGTGCCGGAAACCTGCACCGCCGTGGGCATCCGCGCCCACGACTTTGCCCCCTGCGCACCAGCTGCGCCGAACGCTCTGCCGGTGCAGCTGAACTCCACCAGCGAGAATCCCTTTGACTGGAACCTGATCTTTACCGCGCCGGACGGCACTACCCGCCTGTGGTGGAAGGTGAGCAAGACGAACCTGACCGCTGCGTCGCCGGAGGCACCGGCGTTTCTGGGCACTGCACCGCAGAACATCATGCCGCTGGGGTGACGGACAGTGCAAAAACCGCCCTGAAGGGCGCTGTGGGTAGCAGCGGATTTGCAAAGCCGCACAGCATATTCCCCGGCCAGAAAGCCGGATAAAACAAAAAGCGCGTACATTCGGCAGTTTGCTAAAATGTACGCGCTTTGATTTGTGCATTATTCTGGTATCCCCGTTTTTTTGTGGATTGCCTCGCGGTAGCGCCATGCGATCATACCGCTGATGAACGGATACGCTGTGCGGTGGGTGTGCACCTCGTTGATGGCAAGGCTGTGCACCGGGCAATTCTTCTGCCCGGCGGCGCTGCCCAAAAAGCGGGCGTTTTTCTTTTGGATTGCTGTGCTTGGCACTTGTTTTTGTATTTTTCATGCTTTTATCCGGTCGTTTCAGTGTCAATTCCAACGTTCTGGGCATAAAATGGTATTATGGCTAATATTATCACACTTCGCCGTTTTCCGTAATAAACTTCCCGGTATTCAGCGGCCTGCGGTCTGCCCCGCAAACTCCGGCTGTGCAGGGCCGTTTTTCTGTGGTATACTGGTACTGGAAGCAGCCCGCCGCTGCGGGCACTTTTTTTGAAAAGCATTCACGCAAACTTCACAGCTTTTTTTTATTCTTGCTGTATGATATTCTGGTCAAGAAGTCTATTATTGAGGAAGGTGTCTGTATTATGGCTAAGATCCTGATCGTTGACGATGAGCCGCGTATCCGCGAGCTGATCCGCGAACATTTACAATATTCCGGTTATATCTGTGAAGAAGCCGCTGACGGCACAGCTGCGCTGACCCAGCTTTCCGGCGGAGCCTTCGATCTGGTCATTCTGGACCTGATGATGCCGTTCATGGACGGTATGACCTGCCTGCGGGAGATGCGCGCCCGCCACATCAACACGCCGGTCATCATCCTGACCGCCCGCGGCGAGGAATACGACAAGCTGGCCGGCCTGGAGAGCGGTGCCGACGACTACGTTGTCAAGCCCTTCTCTCCCCGTGAGCTGGTAGCCCGCGTCAAGGCCGTGCTGAACCGCACCATGCCCAAGCCCGCCGCTGCCTCCGACACCATGACCTTTGGTGAGCTGACCATCGACACGGCCAGCCACACGGTGCGCGTTTCCGGCGAGGAGGTGGCCCTGACCCCCAAGGAGTTCGACCTGCTGGTGTTCCTTGCTTCCAACAAGGGCATCGCCCTCAGCCGTGAAAAGATCCTGCAGAAGGTGTGGAACTACGACTACTTTGGCGAGGACCGCACCGTGGATACCCATGTCAAAATGCTGCGGGGCCATCTGGGCAAGTGCCGCAGCTACATTGCTACCGTGTGGGGCATCGGCTACAAATTCGACCCCGACGCAACGCGCTGATAAAGGAGCGGAGGATTCATGCGGCACCATCACTCCCCCGGCATCCGCGGCCAGCTGATGTGGTTTTTGTGTTGTATCTGTCTGTTCCTGCTGGCACTGGTGTGGTTTCTGTCCACCCAGCTGCTGGAACCGCTGTACACCAAGCACATTGAAAAACAGCTGACCACTCAGGCAGAAAGCATCACCGCCGAGCTGGACAAGGCTATTGCAAACGGCGAAGCCCTTTCGGCATGGTCTTTTGGCCATCTTACGGTCAACACCGCGTTTTTTGACCGGCTTGCCACCCAGCTGTACGCCAGCGGTTCGCTGAACAGCTTCTGTGTGGATATTTCCGATACCACCATGCGCACGATCTATAAGATCGAGAACCAGTCCTACTGCAACCTGCACGAAACGCTGCTCTCGGATTCCGCCAACAACGATATGATCGTTTCCACCGCTGTGGCCATGCGCAAGAAATGCCGCACCACCGGCGGCTTTGTGCAGACCCTGAATCCGCCGCGGCTCTCCGGCTCGGCACAGCTGCTGGTAGGGCGCAACACCTCCGGCGGCGAGTACACCGTTCTGGTCACTACCAGCCTTGTGCATGTGGCTGAAGCCGGCAAGGTGCTGAGCACCGTGCTGCCCATGGCAGCGGCGCTGATCTTTGCCTTTGCCATGACGGCGGCATGGCTGTTCAGTGAGTGGTTCACAAAGCCGCTGCGCCAGCTTTCCAGCGCTGCCCGCCAGATGGCCATGGGCAACTATGCCGTGCAGGTGGATACCCGCCGCAGCGATGAGCTGGGCGATCTGGCCCGGGACTTCAACCACATGGCAAGCGAGGTGCAGCATTCTTCGCAGATGCAGCGCGACCTGCTGGCCAACGTCTCCCACGACCTGCGCACCCCGCTGACCCTTATCAAGGGCTATGCCGAGACGGTGCGCGACATTACCGGCGACGACAAGGCCCACCGCGATGAGCAGATGAACATTATCGTGGACGAGACCGACCGCCTGACCGCACTGGTCTCCAGCGTGATGGAGCTGAGCAAGGTGACCAGCGGTGCCGACAAATGCGAGCGCGTGCACTTTGATATGGGCCAGCTGTGCGACGAGGTGAGCGAACGGTACGATGCCATCTGCGCCCAGAACGGCTGGCAGCTCCAGCTGGAGCTGCCGGACGAGGAACTGCCCGTTTACGCAGACCCCAACATGATGCAGCGCGCACTGCATAACCTGCTGGGCAACGCCATGCACCACATCGGCAAAGACGGCATCTTCATCCTGCGGGCCCAGCGCTGCACCGAGGGCGTGCGGATCGAGGTGGAGGACCACGGCCCCGGCATCTCTGCCGACGACCTGCCCTATATCTTTGATCGGTACTACCGCTCCCGTTCGGATGCCGGCAAGCAGGGCACCGGTCTGGGCCTTTCCATCACCAAGGCCATCTTCCAGCAGCACGGCTTCCGCTTTGGTGTGCAGAGTGCCATCGGCATGGGCACTACGTTCTGGTTCATCATGAACGACCTGCCCGCCAATGCAGCCGAGATGGCCGGGCAGGAATAATCAGGAATAATTTTAAAGCCGGGATGACCGTGTGGTCGTCCCGGCTTTTGCTTTTTCTATAGAGCATCGTTTCTGCCCGCAATGCTGCGGCCATTCCAAATGATTTACTGGCTGGAATCTGCTGTGCGATAAATTCCGAATGTATTATCCGGTGCGGGCATTTCCACCCGGGAGGCACGATCATTCACAGCCCACATCATCCAGCCCATTGCAGCCAGTGCCGCCAGAATGATGATCCATTTGACAAAATTCGGCAGTTTTTTCATAGAAGATCCTTCAAAAATCCGTTTTATACTTTATTTTATATTTTCCGCTTTTATTCCGGTCTGCAAAGCTTCCGTGCACATCTGAGCAGCTCTTCGGCCTGCTGGCTGTCCAGCTGCTTCACCCATGCACCGCGCGCTGCTGCGCCCTCGCCGGTGCTGCCCGCTTCGGCAAAGCTGGCAAGGTCCGAGTCGGTGCGGCTCTGCCAGGGCGAAAAGCCTTCCGGTGCAATGTGGGCTCCCAGGCGGCAGTCCAACACAGCCGTTTTACCGGTGGGCCGCCACGGCCTGCCCAGAAACACCGTGCCTATCGGGCAGTCGTCCGAAACAAAGTCGCAGTCCCAGAACACAAAGCCAAGGCCGTTCGCACCGCCGGACGGCGCTGTGACGTAGCTTGCAGGCAGGTGGTTGTTCACGGTGCGGATGGTGCACTGCTCAAACAGAGCGTCCGCGCCGCCAAAAATAAAATCGATATCTCCCGCGATCTCGCAGTGCCGGTAATACTGGGCCGTCGGGCGGCGGGGCGCAAAGCGGCCCGGGCCAAGGAAGCCATCCCTCTCCCGCTCCTTCTCCGGCAGAGGGGCGCAGAACAGCGTATCCTGATTGCCTAGCAGCCGCACATTCTCAAAGAGGGTGTGTGAGCAGTCCACATAAGCCGCCACGGCCTGCCCCACCTTTGCCCCGGGGCCGGCATCGTTTTCAATGGTCAGGTCCCGCACCCGCAGTTCTATCCCCCGGAAAAACGCGGTATAGCTGCGGAAGGTGTGGGTGGGCCTGCCGTCCGGGTGCGGCAGACTGCCGCCGTCGCCCCACACGATGCGGGTGCTTTCCATGCCTGCGCCGATCAGGGTGATATCCTGTTTTTCGCACACCAGCTTTTCGCGGTAAACGCCCGGGCCAATGCGGATCTCTGCTGCGCAGGCATAAGGTACGGCCAGCACCGCTTCGGACACCGAAGCAAAATCGCCGCTGCCATCCTGCGCTACGGTTATGGTAAGCATGTTTCTGTCCTCCCGTTTTGTTTCTATGCTTCCATAGTATACCTTCTCCTCCGTCGAAAATCAACGAAGTTTGTATGAACATCAAACGCATTTTTCCAGCCGCAGCACCGCCGCCGTAATGTCGTCCGGCCTGCCGGTCTTCTGGGCGCGCACGCGGGCCGTTTCCACCAGCGTTTTTGCAACTTTTTCCGGTGCTTCTCCTGCCGCAGCGGAAAGCTCCAGCTGCTTTGCCACCCAGCCCGGGCCGTCCACCAGCAGCCCGTCCGAGACCAGCACCGCATAATCGCCCACCGTCAAATGCACCACCCGGCTCTGGCCGTTCACTCCGCCCAGAATGCCCACCGGCAGGCTGGTGTCGCCCACAGCACGCACCCGCCCTCCGTGCACAAGGAAGCCCGGTGCCGCACCGGCCTTGAACAGCCTTGCCGTGCCGGTGTAAAGATCCACGCTGATGAGGTCCAGCGTGGCACCGCTCTCATCCTCACTTTTCAGGGCAAGGGCCACGTTGACCAGCCTTGCCGCCAGCTCTGCGGTAAAGCCCGCCTTGAGCAGCCGGGCCGTCAGCTCGGCGGCAAGGTTGCCATCCACGGCTGCAGGCCTGCCGGTGCCCATGCCGTCGCACAGGATCATCTGCGCTGCCGCCGGGCTACAGAACTGCTGCACCGCATCGCCGGAAATACTGCCCCGCGCCGCCGCGCCCGCCATGCCGAACACGGCCCGCAGCACAGGCTTTTCGCTGAACAGCAGGGTGGTCATTCCCTTGCAGGAAAGCACCTGCGGCACTTCCAGCGTGCGGCGGCAGATGCGGCCCACCTCCCCGGCCAGCGCGGCCAGCTCCTGCGCCGAGAAGCGGGTGCGCGGCAGCGTGACCGCCGCATGGGTGCGGCCCAGATCATCCAGCGTGACGGCACACTCCTGCGGCGGAGTGCCAAGCTGCGCAAAAAAGTCCGCCACCCGGCCGGATTTATAGGGTTCCGGGTCGCCCGGACGGCCCAGCTGTTCTCCCAACACGCCCAGCGCTTCGGCCACGGCGCTGTACTGCTCGGTCAGGGCAGTGCGCATGGCTTCGGCATGAAGGCGGGCCTCCTTGCGGCTGCGGTACAGCGCAAAGGAGCGGTTTGCCGCTGCGCACAGTGCTGCCGGGTGGATGCACCGGGATAATTGTCCGGGCAATTGAGCCGTTTCCAGCCCGCCGCTGCTTTCCAGCAGAGGGCGCAGTGCTTCCATGCCCTCCAGCGTGGCGGCATACTCCTGCTTCCAGCAGGTATCCCGCCGCCCGCAGTTAAAACAAAGGGTATCATGTGTGTTGTCAATTACCCAATGGAAATCCTCACACCGGTGCGGCAGCGTTTCGTAGACATCGTTCACGGTCTCTGCCAGCGATGCAAGGCTCTGGGACACCTGTTCCAGCCGGGTGGCCGCTGCACTGTACTGCTGCGGCTGGGCCTGCCCTGCCTGCGGCTTTTCTTCCGGCTCCGGCACAAGCCATGCTGCGGGCATGGCCGCTACGGCCGTGATGCCGATGCAGACGTTCAGCAGATATTGGAACGCGCTCCCGGGCGGCTGCACACAGAGTGCACCGGTCACGCAGCCGCCCGCGTAGGCGGCTACCGTTTCCATGCGCCGTCCGGGTGCCAGCACTGCCGCTGCCGCCGTGGCACAGGCAAGGCCGGATGCCGCAAAGCTGAGGGCCGGGTCTGCCGCGCACAGCGCAGTGCCCAGCACCGCGCAGGTCGCAAGCGCGGCTTTGGCCTGCCCTTTGCTGCATAAATACAGTTCCAGCGCCGCGCAGACGATCACGCCCGGCAGCAGCTGCCACAGCTGCACACTGCCCAGCGCCGCCGCTGCCGCCGCACCCACCAGAAGCATCCCGGCACCCGGCTTTTCGGGCGCGAACTGCCGCAGACAAAAGCCCATGGCTGCGGCCAGCAGGGCATCTGCCGCACTGTAAAGCACCAGCTCTGCCCCGCCGCCGCCAAAGGCAAAGCACAGCGCCACGCCCACCAGCGTGCCGCAGCCCGCCAGTGCCGCCGGGGTCAGTGTTCTGGCACCCATCCACCGCGCTGCCACTGCAGCACCCAGTGCGCACAGCATACAGACACTGCGCAGCGAGAGCGCGCCAAACCCGTGCAGCAGCACACCCAGCGCCGCACCCGCCGCACAGGGGGCAAAGCAGTCCTCTGCAAAGCCCAGCACAAAGCCCAGACCAAAAGGCATCAGTGCACCGTACACAACGGCCCAGCCGCCTGCAAATCCCACTGCCACAGCCGCCAGCCTGCGCGCTGCCGGGCGCAGCTCCGCCCGCCGTGCCAGCGCTGCCCGCTGTGCATTCTGCCGCCCGACCGCTGCCAGACCCATCCGCTCTGTCATAAAAACTCCCCGCTTTCCGGCGGGGCGTTGTGGTTCTGTTCCCCGCGCTTTCTGCATATACTGTAGCGCGGGCGCGCGGCGATTTTTGGCGCGGTGCAGTGTTCTGCCGCAAACCGGCCCAAAGACGCAAAAAAGCCCTGCAGCGTTCAAAAATGCTGCAGAGCTTTGTGGTTTTATGGCAAAAATCAGCCGTTCAGCTTTTCAATTGCCGCTTTTACGCGGGCAAGGGTGGTTTCGCGGCCCATCATGCAGGCAAGGTCGGTGCCGCCGCCGGGGGTGCGCTGCTTGCCAGAAAGGGCAATGCCCAGCGGGTACAGCAGCCAGCCGTTCTTCTTGCCCAGCTCCTCAGCCTTGGCCTTGCAGGCATCGAAGACGGCATCGCGATTGCCAAAATCCAGTGCTTCGTCGCTGAGCACAGGCAGCAGGGCTTCCAGTGCCTCCTTGGCGGTCTCCGGGGTGGTCTTCTGCTTCTTGTTGGCGTACATGCTCACATCGTACTCGGGCATCGCATCAAAGAAATCCAGCTGCTCCGGGATCTCGCCCAGCACTTCGCAGCGGGGCTGCAGGTTTGCGCACAGCAGCTTCTTGTCGATGGAGGTGTGCACGGCCTTGTCGATCCACGGCTCCGCCTTTTTCTGGAACTCTTCCGGGGACAGGCGGCGGATATATTCCGCGTTGATGGCCCGCAGCTTGAGGGGATCGAAGATGGCCGGAGACTTGGAGATGCCGTCCGGAGACCAGATCTTGACCAGCTCCGGCAGGGAGAAGATCTCCTGCTCGGCATACTCGCCCTTGGGGCTCCAGCCCAGCAGGCAGATGTAGTTCAGCACGGCCTCGGTCAGGTAGCCCTTTGCTACAAGATCCTGATAGCTGGCATCGCCGTTGCGCTTGGAAAGCTTATTCTGTGCATCCTTCATGACCGGCGGGCAGTGGATGTAGGTGGGGATCTCCCAGCCGAACGCCTGATACAGCAGGTTGTACTTGGGGGTAGAGGACAGATACTCGCTGCCGCGGATCACGTGGGTGATGCCCATGAGGTGATCGTCCACCACATTTGCAAAGTTGTAGGTGGGCATGCCGTCGGTCTTGATGAGGATCTGGTCGTCCATCTCGCTGTTGTTCACCTCGATGTGGCCGTACACCACATCGTCGAAGCCGGTCACGCCCTCGCGGGGGATCTTCTGGCGGATAACATAGGGTTCCCCGGCAGCAAGACGCTTTTCCACTTCCTCCTTGGGCAGGTCGCGGCAGCAGCCGTCGTAGTGGGTCATCTCACCGTTGGCGCGCTGCTCGGCGTGCAGGGCCTCCAGACGCTCCTCGGTGCAGAAGCAATAGTACGCCTTGCCCTCGGCCACCAGCTGCTCGGCATACTGTTTGAACATGCCCATGCGCTCGCTCTGCACATAGGGGCCCACGGGGCCGCCGATGTCCGGGCCTTCGTCCCACAGCAGGCCGGTCTCCCGCAGGGTGTTGTAGATGACATCCACAGCGCCCTCCACATAGCGGCCCTGGTCGGTATCCTCGATGCGCAGGATGAAGGTGCCATCCTCGTGCTTTGCCATCAGATAGGTGTACAGGGCAGTGCGCAGGTTGCCAACGTGCATATAACCCGTGGGCGACGGCGCAAAACGGGTGCGGACTTTATTGCTCGGCATAGAAAAACGCTCCTTTATTCTCATGCAAAAAATTTGCGGATAGCTATGTTTTATTGTACTGATTCTGCGCAGTTTTGTCAATGCGGGATAATATCATGCATTCACAGCTTTGCTTTTTTTGTTCGCAATATGCTATACTTGATTCAACAAATCGGAATTTGTGGAGAGATTTCCTGAACTTTCCTTATTTTACAGGCTTTTCAGCCCATTAAATAGTGAAATGATATGTATTTTCCCTTATTTTTGCCCTTATGCGGAATCCGCAAGGGAAATAAGGGAAATTTTTAGTTAAGCATTGCTCGCTACTTTATCAAGAAGTCTTGCGGAATCCCGTTTTGCTTTTCTTGTTGAGTGAGCGTAAATATTCATTGTGGTACTGACATCAGAGTGTCCTAACAGTTCCTGTACATCTTTCGGTGCAGCTCCATTGGAAAGCAGATTGCTGGTATAAGTGTGACGCAACTGGTGAAAATGGAAATCTTCAAATCCTTCCAGCTTCTTTGCCACTGATCTGCATACAATGCTGAGTGTACTCGGCAGTTCCAAAGAGCCATCTGGTCGCAGGCAGACAAAGGAGATTTCTTTGTAATCTGTCGGGACTTCCTGTGTTCCGTCAAGATGATAGTATTCATAATATACCCTGTTTTTCACATGCACTTCTTTGTAGTAATTGCGGTGATATAATTCGCCATACTGCATCCGGTTTTTGAGCTGTTCTTTTCTGGCAGCTTTCAGTATTTCAGTCAGCGTATCTCCAAAATCAACAATCCTTACTTTTTTCCGTTTCGTTGGTCCGATAATATTTTTGTGTTTCATGCCGTCGTAGCGGATACTGCGTTTTATGGTCAGGCATTGTTCCTCAAGGTTAATGTCCTGCCATGTAAGACCACAGGTTTCCCCGATACGGAGCCCGGCATAATACGCAATTTGAATCGGAAGAATAGCAGGTGGATTTTTCTTTTCCAGATATTGGATAAGCCGTTCATAATCCTCATGTGAAATCGGCTGTGTACCTTCTTCCACTTCATCATCGGAAAAGAGGTCAACTTCCTCTGCCTGCTTTTTCAGCTTAATATACTGCATCGGATTGAAACTGATTAACTGTTTTGGAAATACTGCAAAACGGAATGACTGCTGTAACACTGCGGAAAAAGAATGGATATAATCTTTGCTGTATCCCTTTTTTACTTTCCCGTCTGGAAACTCACCACCGAATGTAAGCAGATCAAGAAATGCCTGTAAATGTTCGGCAGTAACTGTTTTCAGTTTGCGGTCTGCAATCGGGTGTTTTTTGATACATCGGATTGCACCAAGATAATTTTCCACTGTACCGTTGCTGAGTGTCCCAGTTTTCAGTTCTTCTTCTGCCCACATATCCAGAAGTTCCCCTACGGTAAGATTATCTGCCTTTGCAACAAACTTCTTATCTTCGTAGTCTTCCAGTGCCTTGCGGAGAAGCTTTTCCGTCTCACTTTTACTTTCGGTTCCGGCGTATTCTTTCTGAACCATTTTACCGCTTGCATCTTCTACATAGAAACGATAGTACCATTTTTTTCCTTTTTTTCTAACAGATCCTTTTGCCATAATCGTATGTCTCCTTTCGATATCAGACAATCGGAACTGCTGAAATGCTTCTTGCGTGTAGGCATCTTATGGACAAGTCCATAAGCCAATTCGCCGCTCGTCAAATCTGTAAACAGCTTGACTCGCTTGCGCTCATTGTATCATAACTCCGATTATCTTACTATACCGATTCAGAATCGTCATACATAACTTCGGATAAAAGATTTGCAAGCCTTTGTTCTGCCGCTTCCGGTTTCTTTGAATAGAGCCTTACAACATCTGCCATATCATTAAATGCGTTGACAGTATGTGTGATCTCCCTGAGAAACATAATCTCATTATATTCATCTTTCGATTCAAATCCCATTACTTTGGCAATGTCCGCATCTTTGGTACTGCCTTTGTAATTTTTACAGGCGAACTGAAACGAATCCAGAAACAGTTCATATTGCTTTAACATTAACAGCAGTAAGTCTTTAGAAAAAGCGTCTTCTGTTTTATTGAGGTCAAGAGGAAACTGTTTGAGAATGTCGCCCATCGCATCACGAATCTGCAATTCTTTCTTATCCGTAATATCAGTTTCATATTCATCGGTTTCCCCTTTGAGCCATTCAATCGATACATGAAGTGCTTCCGAAAGACCTTCCAGTACCATCTTTTTGGTATTGTCAATCGAACCATTCTCATAACGCAGGATTGTGGAAGCGGTAACTCCCATCTTCTCTGCGACATAAGGCTGTGTCAGATTTAATTCCAGACGGCGCTGTTTTGCCCTGCTGCCAATCAGCTTGCGTAGTTCTTTATCTTTCATGCTGATGTGCCTCCTTTTTCGGTATGTCATTACTATACCACGCAACAAAATATATTGCAATATGCAATTTTAAGAAAAGCAGAAAAATTTCATAATGCTTGACAAAGCAATATAAACACGCTATACTGACAGCACAAATGAAATTGCATAATGCAATTCGAAAGGAGGTGGTCATATGACGCAAAGAAAGATTGCCTTATCTATTGAGGAAGCTGCTGATTATACGGGAATTGGCAGGAACACCCTGCGAAAGTTGGTAGAGTGGAAGAAACTTCCGGTATTGAAGGTTGGGAGAAAAGTCCTGATCAAAACGGATATGCTGGAACTTTTTATGGAAGCCAACGAGGGCAGGGACTTGAGGGATAAGGGAAATGTGAAAGCAGTCACAAGAAACGGTTCAACTTAAAAAAGCGGTTCCCGAAGAAACCGCCAAAGGTTCTATCAGACCGGAGTCATGATATACCTACACGCAAGCAGATTATACCATGTACTTCGTCTGACAGACAACAGGAAACTTATGTTTGGAAAAAAAGAAAGGACGATGATATTTATGGCAAGATCAACAAAGAGTTATGAGGAGCGTATGCTCCAGTTGGAAAAGAAAGAACAGGAAAGCCTTGAGAAAGCAAAACAGTATGCAGCACAGAAACGGGAACTGAAGAAACGTCAGAAAGATGTGGAAACCAAAAAACGGACACACAGGCTCTGCCAGATTGGCGGTGCAGTGGAATCGGTACTGGGTTCTGCGATTGAGGAAGATGATATCCCAAAGCTGATCGGCTTCTTAAAAAGGCAGGAAGCAAATGGGAAATTCTTCTCAAAGGCAATGCAGAAAGAGCCAGTTGCAAATACGGAGGAAGTGTAATGCCGGAGGGAGTGGAGTTTCCATTCCCTTCATTGCTTTTTTATGAAGGGCGCACTTATGGACAACCAGAGGTCGTCCGTATAAGTTTGCCACAGGTGGCAACCGGTCTGCGCTTACGCTTGCCGGGCTCGTTCCGTCGGCGGGGCTTTCAGCCAGACCTGCTCATGCCGCAGGAGGCACTCTTCGCCAGAGGGGCACATTCCATGCAGGCTGTTATGCACAGGGCACTCTTACGCAGAGGGTGCTCCGGCAGATACCATTTTCTTTTAGGAAAAACGTTACCTGCCGGAAATCAAAGCCGGATACGGCAGAATGGGGGAAACGGAGCATGGCGATTTTTCATTATACAGTAAAGATTGTTGGACGCAGCAAAGGAAAATCCATCATATCGGCGTCTGCTTATCTCAATGGCGATGTGATGAAAAATGAAGAAACAGGCAGGATCAGCTACTATACTTCAAAAAAAGAAGTCGTTTATACCAGCCTGCTGATGTGTGAAAATGCACCACAGGAATGGCAGAATGTACCTGCTGAAAATATCAGACGGTTCCAGAAATCTGTCCGATATAAAAGGGCAGATAACCAAAATGCTGCACTGGAAAAATTCAAACTTACTTTTCAGAAGCAGCGTTTATGGAATGAAGTCTTGAGGATAGAAAAAAGTTCAGATGCACAACTCGGCAGGTCATTTGAGTTCTCACTTCCGAAAGAATGGAGCCGACAGGAACAGATTGATTATACAACTGAATATATTCAAAAGACCTTTGTAGATAAGGGAATGTGTGCGGATTGGAGTATCCACGATAAAGGAGATGGTAATCCCCATGTGCATTTATTGGTGACGTTGCGACCATTCAATTCAGACCACTCATGGGGTAACAAAGAAATCAAGGATTGGGAGTTTGTCAGAGATGAAAATGGAAATATTGTGGTGGATGAATCCCATCCGGACTGGTGGCAGGATAAAAAGAACCCTGACCGTCATGGAATCCGAATCCCCGTACTTGATGAAAATGGAGTCCAGAAAGTCGGGACAAGGAACCGCAAACAGTGGAAACGTGTATTAACCGATGCTACCGGGTGGAACAATCCGAAAAATTGTGAGCTATGGCGGAGCGAATGGGCAAACGTCTGTAATGCACATTTGAAAACGGAAAATCACATTGACCATCGTTCTTATGCAAGGCAGGGAAAATTAGAGATACCGACGATCCATGAGGGCGCAGATGCCAGAAAAATTGACGAGAAATTTCAAAACGGACAGACATCCTCTACTTCATGGAAAGTAGAGGAAAACCAGATCATAAAAAGACAAAATGCACTGCTGGATAAAATACAGATTTCTTTTGGAAAAGTATCCAGTGCATTAACACAATGGAAGGAGCGATTGCGTGACATTAGAAGAAAGCCGGGAAGTCATTCCCATGATGGAGACAATGATAAACCAGATCGAGGAACAGCAGAATCTTATGGCAGAGATGGTACAGGAATTGCAGGAACGGGACAGGCAGCTCCTGTCTTTTCAGGAGCAGAACCAGAGTTTAAAAAGCTTAAACAGCGAATTATCCAGGCTGCTAAATCTTTTGCCAGATACAGAAGAACTGCTCTCACAGATCGAGCAACAGAAAACCAGAATCGAACAGTTGGAAAACGAGAATCAGCAATGGCAGGAATTAACGCAGAAGCTGAACAACGAGAACAGCTTATTGCAGAAACAGAACAGCGAATTGCTGACCTTAAACAGCAGATAGAGAAAGCGAGGGAGATCGATGAGCGAATGCAGAAACTTAGAGAACGTCGGGCAGGTGGAAGAACTTCTGCTGATGACCGAACAGATGCAGGACGAACTGGATCAGAAAGACCAGACAATCCAGGAACTAAACAGGCAGCTAAGCGAATCGCTGACCTTGAACGAGAAATTGAACAGCGAAAACAGAGCCGAGAATATCGAAGCATTGCGGACAAGATTAAGGCAAACAGAGGAACGATTGACCAGCGAGACAGACAGCAGGAAAAGAGCCGACGCAGAAGCCGTGGCATGGAAATTTAAGTATGAAAAAGCAGAGCAGGAAAAACTTTATGCACAGACACACCAAAAGACGGTAGAGGTAGCTGTTGAGAAAAAAGTGCCTTATGAGAAATGTGAAAAATGTGACCGTACTGCTTACCGGAAAGCAAAAGAAAAATGCGATAGCCGTAAAAGCCAGTTAGAAAAGAAATATAAAAATATGACGATTGGTTATGAAAGTATCTTGTTTCTACTGGCATGGTACAGCATAACAACAACACTGTTTACTGCGATTCTTTCGCCGGTTTTCCTTAACGACTGTATCGTCTTTTTCGGTGCGTTAGGAAAAGGAATGGGAAGTTTATTTCGGGAGTTTGTGACAGGTGCAGACTCTTTCGGACAGTTAAGCAGTGGAATACCTAACAGTATTCTTTCCGGGATTGTGTACTGGCTGATTGCCGGTACTGTCATGGCAATTTTATTCGTAATAACCGGGTGGCTGATAATCGGGATTGGTTATCAGGTAGGAAAAATCTACCGGAAATATTGTTGGGATATCATCAGTATCGTGGTAGCGATAACGAGTACAGCTGTTGTAATTTACTTTGGAGAATGGATTAAAAACGCTAATCCGATAAATCTTATTGTATTGCTATTACTGTCGCATATTATTTATATTGGAATCAGATGTTATGTGAAAGACTGGATGGAAGAACGAGGATATTATTAAAAGAGGACAGGGAAATTTCATAATCTTCCTGTCCTTAGTAAGGGACTATTGATTGTTTATATAAAGAAAAAGTATATAAATAAATCTTGACAATTAGTACGAACTCGGACTATAATACAAAAGTCCGGATTCGTACTAATTTAAGGAGGAAAAAGATGAGAAAAGATAATAATATGATAATACAGTTGCAACGATATTATGCTTTATGGAAAGAATGTACAGCAATGTATGAGGAATGGTCAAAGGATCAGGGACTGTCTTCAAATGGAGTTTTTGCTTTGCATTCATTTTATGAAAGTAATGGAAGATGCACGCAGAAAATGATAAGTGAAAAATGGAATATACATAAGCAAACGGTAAATACGATACTAAAAGATTTTCAGAAAAAAGGATACATCAATATGGTATCTGATGATTCAGACAAGAGAAATAAGCTGATATGCCTCACAGAATCAGGAATGGAATATACGAAAAATATCATAGAAAAACTGCACTCAAAAGAAATATATGTAATCGAAAAAATGGGATTAGAGAATATAGAAAGTCTTAATGATAATACAGAGCTGTTTATCAGACTTTTCAAGGAAGGAGATTGTAAGAAAAATGAATCATAAATCATTATTTTTTAAATATGTTATTCCATCTATTATAGCATTTGCATTATCAGGAATATATGCGATAGTGGATGGATATTTTGTAGGCAATACCATAGGAGATGCTGGACTTTCGGCTATTAATATTGCATATCCGATTGAGGCTTTGATTCAGGCTCTTGGAACAGGAATTGGTATGGGAGGAGCTGTTTATTACTCAATTAATGCAGCAGAAAAGAAAGGAAAACGGGCAGAAGAATTTATTGCTACAAGCTGGTGGCTTCTTGTAATAGTAAGTGTTATCAGTACCATAATTATTTACTCCTTTTCGTCTAAAATTTTAGGATTGCTTGGAGCAGATGGAATTATATTAACAAATGCGACAGATTATATCAAAATTATAGCACTTGGAGCAATATTGCAGATTCTTGGAACTGGAATGATGCCATTCATTAGAAATTATGGAAACTCTTTCTGGTCAATGTTTGCGATGGTTGGTGGATTCATAACCAATATTGTTCTGGATTTTATCTTTGTATGGATATATGAAATGGGCATGAAAGGTGCAGCCACAGCTACAATAGCCGGACAGGGTGTGACTGCAGCAATTGCAATCATATACGCATTATATAATAAAAAGTTTTATGTGTATGTATCCTTAAAAAATGTAAAAGAAATGTGTGGCGCTATATTCAGAGTAGGTCTTGCACCATTTGGGCTAGCATTGACTCCTAATATTTCATTGGTGTTTATAAACCGATTCTCCGCTTCTTATGGGGGAGAAAAAGCTATTGCAACTTATGCATGTGTATCCTATATTATCTGTATCATATATCTCATATTGCAGGGCGTAGGTGATGGAAGTCAACCTTTAATGAGCCGTTTTTATGGTGAGAAGGATCAAGAAAGCCTGAGAGGAGTTCAGAGAATGGCATACATTTTTGCAATAATTCTTGCTGTTTGTGGTGGAATTATCATGTATGTAAACAGAGCAAATATTGGAGGGGTTTTCGGAGCTTCTTATGAAGTAAGTATTGAGATTTCTAAAATTGTACCTATATTTTTAGTGTCATTACCATTTGTTGCGATTACCAGAATAGCGACAGCTGGATTTTATGCTACTGAAAAAAGTGGATTGTCATACATTCTTACATTCATTGAACCAGTATTGATGCTGATATTTATGCTTGTTTTACCACCTTTATTTGGTGGACAGATTATGATATGGTGGAGTACGGTATTGGCACGTGTTTTTTCAGCGATTCTGGCATTCATACTAATAAAATATTGCGAAAAGGGAGATTTGCAATATGGAATACAGAAAATTTAACAATCAGATAGTAGCAAGAATAATCTAGGTTTATCTATTGTATTTTTAAGGACAGCCTCATAGCAATAGGGCTGTCCTTTTAAAATTATGAAGCTAATTTTTAATAAATTCTAGTAGATTTTGATTGGAATAATCATAACTCTAATGAATCTTCAGCATCTACCCACATCTGTAAATTCCCATCAAGATATAACCTTGCATATTCTAATGGCTCATCGATTGCAAGCGATGTCAAAGCACAATCAGATCCAGGTGTGGTTCTTAAATTTTTTTCTGCTTCCCAACAATCAATACGGAGTATATAGCCCGTATTAGTATATACATCAATGCTGTTGCACTGTGGATTGTATTCTGCAAATATTGTTCTCATCGTATCCCATCTCCTTATCATTTAATCAATCAGTAGTAGCAAAAATTAAGAAGCATTTCAATCAGTTCACCATGTCACTTTTATTTTGTGTTATACTGTCTTATAGATTTTTCTTGCCCTTGTATTTGCCCTTATCAGAGTGCATAAACACTGATGGGACGATATAACACAAGGGAAATAATAAGGGAAAGCTCACCTGCGACAAATCCAGTGTTTTCAAGGGGTTGCGAAGAATTTAATAATAAAATATAACAGTTATTAAATTTCTTAAAACAGGTGAAATCTCAATCGGAATTTATATATAAAGGAGAATATTGATGAAACTGTTTTTATGTTCGCACTTTTCAAGTGTAGGAAGTCTGATAAAGGAAGAAATTGAAAATAAAAAAGTCGCATTTATTCCAACAGCTTCGCTGCGTGAAGGCTACACCGGTTATGTCGGCTCGGCTCGAAAATTATTCAAAAAGTTGGGAGCAATCGTAACTGAAATTGATATTTCAACGGAGGCTTATTCAACGATACAGTCTGTTTTTGAAGATGCGGATGTGATATATTTTACCGGCGGAAATTCTTTTTTCCTTATAGACCAGCTCCGTAAAACGGGAACGGATGAGCTGTTGAAGAAAGAATTGGCAAAGGGAAAACTGATGATTGGTGAATCGGCAGGTGCGATTATATGCGCTCCAAGCATCCAATATATCGAGCAAATGGATGAAAAGCCGGAGGACTACTCACAAGAAGATGATGCAGGGCTTGATTTGATTGATTTCTATGTTCTTCCGCATTATCTTACAGCACCATTTAAGAAAGTTACCGAGAAAATACTGACTGAGTTTTCGGATTTGAATCTATGCCCAATTAACAACCGTCAGGGAATTGTAATTGATGGTGAAGGTTCAAAGGTTATTTGCAAAGACTAATTTGAAAATTCCAGTTTGGAGAATTGAAAAAACGGAATTTACCTATTAAGACATATAAACTCTTGACAATAAAGCTCCTATATAGTATGTTTTTAATAAACTACTATATAGGAGCTTTTGTATGGAAATGAATGGAGGATTTCTTGTCACCAAAATAAAACAGCTTGGAGACCGGATTTTCGAGAAGATTCTCAGTGAAAAGAATATTGATGCGTTTAATGGAGCCCAAGGGCGTATTCTTTATGTGCTGTGGCAGAAGGATGGTATTTCAATCAGGTCACTCTCGACTAAATGCGGATTAGCGATAACGTCTCTTACTACGATGCTGGAAAGAATGGAAAATCAAGGGCTGATAAGCCGTGTTCAGTCTGAAACGGACAAAAGGAAAACGCTCCTGTTTCTGACTGAGAAAGCACATTCCTTAAAGGGCGAGTACGATTCTGTATCGGATGAGATGGGCAGTATTTACTACAAAGGTTTTTCAGAGGAAGAAATTACCCGGTTTGAGGAATGCCTCGACCGCATCAGAAAGAATCTTGAGGAGTGGCAGAAGTCATGAGTATTTGTATCAAAGATCAGATTCAGAACATGAATATCGTCATTGGCTGCACAGTGGGGTGTACATATTGCTATGCCCGCAACAACGTGAAACGCTGGCATATGATGGATGACTTCGCTGACCCTGAATTCTTTCCGGGTAAGCTCAAGATGATGGAAAAGAAACGTCCGCAGAACTTTCTTCTTACCGGCATGAGCGATCTCTCCGGATGGAAGCCGGAATGGAGAGACGAGGTATTTGCAAAGATCCGTGAAAATCCACAGCATCAGTTCCTGTTCCTTACCAAGCGACCTGATTTGCTGGATTTTGATACCGATCTGGAAAACGCATGGTTTGGCGTTACGGTGACGAGGAAAGCAGAACTGTGGCGTATCGACGCCCTTCGGAAAAACGTCAGAGCAAAACATTACCATGTTACCTTTGAGCCGTTATTCGACGATCCCGGCACAGTTGACCTTTCCGAAATCAATTGGATCGTTGTCGGCACCATGACCGGAGCTCAGAGCAGGAAGATTCATACGGAGCCGGAATGGGCATGGTCTCTGGCGGATCAGGCAGATAAGCTCGGCATTCCGGTGTTTATGAAGGAAGACCTTGTCCCTATCATAGGGGATGAAAATATGATTCAGGAAATGCCGGAAGGATTTAATAAAGTGTTAGAGGTACAGAAATCATGGAAGAAGTAATAAATGGAATCCTCATTCGTGAGGTGGAAACAAAGAACATTATGACGAAGTCTAGTCTGCCGGTAGGCGGTTACTCGGTCAATCCCTATGTGGGCTGTACACATGCCTGCAAGTATTGCTACGCTTCTTTTATGAAGCGATTTACCGGGCACACGGAAGAATGGGGCACATTCCTTGATGTGAAGCATTGGCCGGAAATTAAAAATCCGAAGAAATATGCCGGACAGCGGGTGGTCATCGGTTCTGTGACAGATGGCTACAATCCGCAGGAGGAGCAATTCGGGAATACCAGAAAACTTCTGGAGCAGCTGATCGGCAGTGACGCAGATATTCTGATCTGCACAAAGTCGGATCTTGTGGTACGGGATATTGATCTGCTGAAGAAGCTTGGACGTGTAACCGTTTCATGGTCGATCAACACACTGGATGAAAATTTCAAGAACGATATGGACTCTGCTTCGAGCATTGAGCGCCGTATCTCTGCTATGAAGCAGGTATATGAAGCAGGTATCCGTACGGTCTGTTTCGTATCCCCGGTATTCCCCGGTATCACGGATTTTGAAGCAATCTTTGAGCGGGTAAAGGATCAGTGCGATCTGTTCTGGCTCGAAAATCTCAATCTTCGAGGCGGTTTCAAAAAGACAATTATGGATTATATTGCCGGAAAATATCCTGATCTTGTACCACTTTACGACGAGATCTATAACAAGCATAACCGCAGCTACTTTGAAGCACTTGAAGTAAAAGCTGAGAAAATGGCTAAGAAGTATGATTGTGCCTTTGTGGATAATGAAATGCCTTATGGCAGAGTCCCGCAGGGGCATCCGGTGATCGTAGATTATTTCTATCATGAGGAAATCCGTGGGACAGAGAATACCGGAAAAAGAAATCGCTAACTTCGCGTTTGTGGAGCGAAGTGGAACAATGAAAGCCCCAGTGGGGCTTTTAAGCGACCGAACGGTCTTGCGGCAGCAAGATGGAGGGGCCTCGCCCCGACAAGTTCCAGTTTGCCGTACAGCACTGAACAGCGGAAAAGCCCCTGCATTCCAAAAACGGATGCAGGGGCTTTCTCTTTGTTTACTTCAAGATGATCTCGCCGTTTTCATCGGCATCCACCACAAGGGTGCCGCCGGAAGCAAGGCTGCCGTCGATCAGGCGCTCGGCGGCGGGGTCTTCCACGGCCTTGCGGATCACGCGGCGCAAATCGCGCGCACCAAACTTGCCGCCCTGACTCTTTTGCACCAGAGCCTTGAGGGCTGCCGGGGTGTAGCTGTAGGCGATGCCCTTGGCCTCCATGCCGGGCTTGTACTCGTCCAGCATCAGGGCCGCGATGCCCTCCAGCGTCTGCTGGCTCAGCGGCTTGAAGGCGATCACTTCATCCACGCGGCCAAGGAACTCCGGGCGCAGGAACTGGGCCAGCGCCTTGCGGGTCTTTTCCTCGCTGAGCTGTTCCTCGCTCTTGTTGAAACCAAGCCCGCCGGTGCTCTGGTCGCTGCTGCCGGCGTTGGAGGTCATGCAGATGACCGTGTTGGAGAAGTCCACCGTGCGGCCCTGCGCATCGTTGATCTTGCCCTCGTCCAGAATCTGCAGCAGAATGTTCATGACATCCGGGTGCGCCTTTTCGATCTCATCGAACAGCACCACGCTGTAGGGGCGGCGGCGCACCTTCTCGGTGAGCTGACCGGCTTCCTCGTAGCCCACATAGCCCGGAGGCGAACCGATCATGCGGGACACTGCGTATTTTTCCATATATTCGCTCATGTCCAGACGAATGAGCGGGTCGGGGCCGTCGAACAGCTGATTTGCCAGCTGCTTGACCAGCTCGGTCTTGCCCACGCCGGTGGGGCCCACAAAGATGAAGCTTGCGGGACGGCGGCGGCCGGAAAGGTCAGCGCGGCTGCGCTTGATGGCCTGCGCCACCAGATGCACGGCTTCGTCCTGCCCGATGATCTTCTTTTTCAGCTCGCCCTCAAGGTTTGCCAGCTTTGCGAACTCGGTCTCCCGAATTTTGACCGCCGGAATGCCGGTCCACAGCTCGATGACCTTGGCCACATCGTCCATGGTCACCTGAATCTCGCTGGCAGCAGCCTGCTTTGCGGGCAGGTCGGCTTCGAGCTTTGCAATGCGGGTCTTGCGCTCGGCCACACGCTCGTAGTCGATGGGCTCGTTCACATCCGCATTCTCCATCTCGGCTTCTTCCTGCTTGAGGGCATCCAGCTCCTTCTGCATCCCAAGATACTCGGAAATGACCGGGTGGGCCAGATTGCAGCAGGCGCAGGCTTCGTCCAGCAGGTCGATGGCCTTATCGGGCAGATAACGGTCGGTGATATAGCGCTCACTCAGGGTGACAGTGGCAGAAAGCACATCGGCAGGCACCTGCACATGATGGTGCTGCTCGTAGTAGTGCTTGATGCCGTTCATCACAGCAAGGGTATCGGCCACGCTGGGTTCTTCCACCCGCACGGGCTGGAAACGGCGTTCCAGCGCCTGATCCTTCTCGATATACTTGCGGTACTCGTTGAAGGTGGTGGCACCGATGACCTGAATTTCACCACGGGAGAGGGCGGGCTTCAGGATATTGCCCGCGTTCATGGCACCCTCGCTCTCACCGGCAGAGGTGATGGTGTGGATCTCGTCGATGAACAGGATCACGTTGCCTGCGGCCTTCACTTCGCTCAGCAGGCCCTTGACCCGCTGCTCGAACTGGCCGCGGAACTGGGTGCCTGCCACAAGGCTGGTGAGGTCCAGCAAATAGATCTCCTTATCCTTCAGGCCGATGGGCACATTCCCCTTGGCAATGCGCTCCGCAATGCCCTCGGCAATGGCGGTCTTGCCCACGCCGGCTTCGCCGATGAGGCAGGGGTTGTTCTTCTGGCGGCGGCTCAAAATCTGGATGGTGCGGTAAATTTCGCGGTCGCGGCCAATGATATCGTCCAGTTTGCCTTCCCGGGCCTTGCGGGTCAGATTCTCGCAATAGGTATCCAGAAATTTGCGCTTAGGCGGCTTTTTGCCGTTTTTGCGGTCGGCCTTTTTGTCGCCATCTTTCTTCTCGCTGCTGGTAAAGCCCAGTGGGAAGGTGGCATTGCTGCCGGGGATCAGATCTTCGTCCATGCTGTCCGGGTCAGCATCCTCGCCGCCGTTCGCCATGTTCATCATCATGGAGAGCGGGTTTGCATCGCCCATCTCCTCCATCATGCTTTCCATGCGGTTCTCCATGTTATCAAGATCCTGATCCGACATGCCGAACTGCTTCATCAGATCGTCCACCGGCTTGATGTGCAGCTCACGGGCGCAGTGCAGGCAGTAGCCCTCCTGCTTCATCTGACCATTGTCCATCCGCTGGATGAAGATGATCGCCGGACGTTTCTGGCATCGAATACAGACCATAGTTCCTCCTTTATGCAAAACCCTTTACAGGAAAGGGTTGAAGAGATTGAAGATTTTGTAGTAAAGACTGCTGCTCATCACCGTATCGTTGAGCACATTCAGGTTGCCGCCTGTGATGACGATGATGCCCCACAGGATGCACAGCACCAAATAGATATCCAGCAGCGCCGTGGCACCGCCCACAAGCCAGCCAAGGCCGCGGTTTACCGTGCCAATGACCGGCAGCTTGTTCACAAGGCCCAGCACCGTGACCAGCATACTGACCAGCAGGCGCAAAAGCGCGTAGAACAAGAAGAACAGCACCAGCGTGATCACCGGTGTGAGCAGCGGCTGCAGCACGTTTTCCACAATGGAATCGGCCAGCACCACCGCGTTATCGGCCAGCACAGCGCCAATGGAGCGCTCGCAGGCTGCCACGATGGAAGCGCGGAAAGAAGCAGGCAGGAAGCCCGCATACTTTTCCGCAATGCCGGAAAGGTCTACCGCACCGCCCGCAGCAATATTTGCTGCGATCTGGGTGCGGAAGCCGCCTGCCAGCATGTGCTCGAACACCCAGCCGGCGCAGGCAGCGGAAAGCTCCTTGGCCCCCAGCAGACTGAACAGGTTGCCCACCAGCTGCACAATGGACGAAAGAAAGCCCTTGCGCGCATAGCGCACCACCAGAATGATCCATGCTGCCGTGCATATGATATCAAAAAGAAATGACGGATTCTTGAACATACCTTGTTTTCCCTGTTATTTTTATCACTTTCCCCGCAAGAGTGCTATTTACGCATGATCTTCTCACCCAAAAATCACTGTCCACTGGAAGCTGTCTGCTCCGGCGGTGTGACCGCCTGCACCGTGTTGCCGCTGAGCACCATGATCTGCTTGCCCTCGATCAGTGCCCGGGGCCGGGCCGAAAGCGGCTGGCTCCACTGGAACTCGCCCACATTGTTGAAGCGTTCCACCGTGCTATCGGTGAGCAGATAGAAGCCGTCGTTCTTTGCCCGGATGATCTGGCTGGCCGAGAGCACGCTGCCGCTGTAACCCACGGTCAGCTCCCCGTCCAGCAGCACCGCCGTGCTGGTCTGGCCATTGCTCAGCAGCAGGGCCGCACCGTTACTGGTGTTGGACACGCTGACGAGGGTGCCGCCGCCAAAATCGTAGCTGGCGCGTTCGCCTGCGCTGCCGCCGCTCGTGTTGTACAGCACGGCGCGGTTCTCATAAAGCACCAGCAAAAAGCCGTTGGACATCCAGCCCATCCACTGGGGCACACTGTTCTCGGAGCCAAGGCATACCGGGTCGCCCTGCGAGAGGGGCAGTACATAAAGGTTCGTGGTCAGCTGGCCGCCCACCGCCGATACAGCGGCCACGGCAAGGCGGCGGCTGTCCGGCGCAAAGGCCATGCGCAGCGGGGTGCCCTGCTCACTGGTCAGGTTCCACACCAGCTGCTGCTGCATACTGGAATTGTAAACGGTCAGCTTTGCCACGCTGTCGATGCTGTCGGTCACAACAGCCACCTGTCCGGCATCTGCCACGGCGCACAGCGAGATGGTGCTGTCCATGGTTTTTGTATAAAGGTTCTGGGTGCGGCTTTCCACCCGAAGCTCATTGCCGGAGCGGTTGTACAGCACAAAGCGGGTCTTGCCTGCAGCAATGGCCGGGCGGGCATAGCCGCTCTGGATGCTGTTCAGGCGGGTGCCGCCAAGACTGTATACCACGCAGCTGTCGCCGCCCATCTCCACAAAGCTGCCAGACATCTGCGCCACCGCATCCGGGTCGGTGATGCCGGTCTGCTGCGGCCAGCCTGCGGCTGGTGCCAGCGCGATGACGGCAGTATCCACAAGGTCTTTTGCGCGCGCAATGGAAGACCCCACTGCGCCGGTGGCAAACAGGACAAGGATGGTCAGCACCGCTACGATGACGACGGTGCGGCGGATGCGCCGTGTGCGCACCCGGGCCCGGGCGGCTTCCAGATATTCGACGCGTCCGGCAGAAAGCGTCTCCCCTTCGGCGGAATGTCCGCCGCGGCGAATTTTGCTCATGAATGGTTCTCCTTACAGATCATACTCCACACACTTCAAAAACAGGCCCTTGGCGGGCAGGGTCGGCCCGGCGCGGCTGCGGTCACGGCTTTCCAGAATGGCGGGAATTTCCGCCGGGTCCAGCCGGCCTGCGCCCGCTTCGCACAAAGTGCCTGCCAGAATGCGCACCATGTTGTACAGGTAGCCGTCGGCGGTCACTTCAATGTCGATCTCGTCCCCCTTGCGGGTAACATGACAGTCCGTGATGGTGCGCACGGTATCGCCATGGGCTGCAGCGGAAGAGCCCGCCGCGCACAGGGCCAGAAAATCGTGCCTGCCCACGAACTGCTGCGCCGCCGCCTGCATTCTGGCTTCGTCCAGATGCCGGGGCACCCGGGTGTAATAAGCCGCGTCAAAAGGCGAGTCGATGGGGTGGTTGTGGATGCGGTAGAGGTAGGTTTTGGTATGGGCCGCGTACCGGGCGTGGAAGTCCTCCGACACCACCTGCGCGTCCAGCACCCGGATGTCCGGCGGCAGATGTTGGTTGAGCGCCAGCGGGAGCTTTGCCGCCGGGATGCGGGTATCGGCGTGGAAGTTGAGCTTGAAGCCCAGCGCGTGCACCCCTGCATCGGTGCGGCTGCAGCCCTTGATATCGGGGCGGCTGCCCAGCACGGCCTGCAGCGCATCCTGAAAGGTTTGGGCCACGCTGCGGCCATTAGGCTGCACCTGAAAGCCGCAGTAGTTCGTGCCGTCGTAGGCAAGGGTAAGTAAAAAGTTCTGCATGGAACTCCTTCCGTCACGGCTTTGCCGTGCCACCTCCCTCAAAGAGGGAGGCTATAAGGCCCCCTCCTCGAGGGGGCTGTCGCCGAAGGCGACTGGGGGAGTTTTAAAAATTCGGGAACACCAGCCGGGAGGCAAGGATCACTGCAAAGCAGGCGATGCACACGGCAAGGTCGATATAATCCTGCTTTTCGCAGCGCAGCACCTTCAGGCGGGTGCGGCCGTCGCCGCCCCGGTAGCAGCGGCATTCCATGGCCATGGCCAGCTCGTCCGCGCGGCGGAAGGCCGAAATGAACAGCGGGATGAGCACCGGCACCAAGGCTTTTACCCGGTCGGTCATCTTGCCGGTATCCAGCTGGGCACCGCGGGCCTTCTGGGCGTTCATAATTTTGTCCGTCTCCTCAATGAGGGTAGGGATGAACCGCAGGGCAATGCTCATCATCATCGCCAGCTCGTGCACCGGGAAGTGCAGTTTGCCCAAGGGCTTCAGCAGCTGCTCGATGGCATCCGTGAGCACAATGGGGCTGGTGGTGTAGGTGAGCAGGCTGGTGCCCGCGATGAGCGCCATGACGCGCACTGCCATCAGCACAGCATAGCGCACACCCTCGGCATAAATGGTCAAAAACCAGATGTGCACCAGCGGTTCGCCCTCGCCCGACACAAAGAACAGGTTCAGCACCGCTGTGAAGATCACGATGGGCAGGATGGGCTTCAGGCTCTTCAGAATCATTTTGCCGGGAATTTTTGCCACCTTGTACATTGCTGCAAGGAACAGAATGGAAAGGGCAAGGCCCAGCGGATTGGAAGCTGCAAACAGCAGCACGATATAGGCGATGGTCAGCACCAGTTTCAGGCGCGGGTCGAACCGGTGCACCAGACTGTCGCCCGGGAAGTGCTGGCCAATGGTGATATCTCTCAGCATCCGGCAGCGCCTCCTTCCTTCTTTGCTTCCCGCGGGAGCACAAGGCTCTCGCCTGCCTCCCGGCGGCGCTTGGCCTCCAGGATCATCTTGACCGCATAGGGGATGGTGTACACATCAGCGGGCACATCCACACCCATCTCCCGCAGCTTGAGGAAGATCTTCGTCACCTGCGGCACGGAAAGCCCCAGCTCCAGCAGCTCCGGAGCGCGGGCAAAGACTTTTTCCACGGTGTCGTACATGGCAATTTTCTTGTTGCTCATCACCAGAACGCGGTTGGCGTACTTGGCAATGTCCTCCATGCTGTGGGACACCAGCAGCACAGTGGTGCCGGTCTTTTTGTGGTACTCCTTCACCTCGCTGAGGATGTCGTCCCGTCCCTCCGGGTCAAGGCCCGCAGCAGGCTCGTCCAGCACCAGAATGCGGGGCTTCATGGCCATAACGCCCGCCACGGCCACCCGGCGCTTCTGGCCGCCGGAAAGCTCAAAGGGACTGCGCTCCAGCAGGGCCGGGTCAAGGCCAACGAAATCGGCGGCTTCATGCACGCGGCGGTCGATCTCGGCTTCGTCCAGACCCATGTTCTTGGGGCCGAACGCGATATCTTTATAACAGGTCTCCTCAAACAGCTGGTACTCCGGGTACTGGAACACCAGACCGGTGAGGAAGCGGAAGTCTCGGATCTTCTCCGGATCTTCCCACAGGTCGCGGCCATCGATATAAATTTTGCCGCTGGTAGGCTTGTTCAGGCCGTTCATATGGGTGATGAGGGTGCTCTTGCCGGAGCCGGTGGCCCCGATGATGCCCACAAAGTCGCCCTCTTCCACCGTAAAGCTCACGTCGTCCAGCGCAGTGACTGCATTGGGCATGCCGGGGTTGTAGACGTAGCTCAGATGTTCTACTTTGATGATATCTGCCATTTGCGTCTGCCCCCCTTACTGCAAAAGCTCGTACAGAGCCTGTGCGCATTCGCCGGTGTCGATGATGCCCTCCGGCATCGGGATGCCGGCCTTCACCAGCTCGTCCCGCAGCTCTGCGGCCTGCGGCACATCCAGATGCAGGGAGCGCACCTTCTCGGTCTGGCTGAACACCTCTTTGGGGGTGCCCTCCATCACCACATGGCCCTTGCTCATCACCAGCACACGGTCTGCCTGCGCAGCTTCCTCCATGTAGTGGGTGATGGACACCACGGTGATGCCCATATTCCTGTTCAGGTAGTGGATGGTCTGCATCACCTGCTCACGGCCCCGGGGGTCCAGCATGGCGGTGGCTTCGTCTAATATCAGGCAGTCTGGCCGCATGGCAACCACGCCTGCAATGGCAACGCGCTGCTTCTGGCCGCCGGAAAGGTTGTGGGGTGCGCGCTCGCGGTACTCATAGATGCCGGCCATCTTCATGGAGTCGTCCACGCGGCGGCGCATCTCCTCCGGCGGCACACCGAGGTTTTCCAGTGCAAAGGCAACGTCTTCCTCCACCACGGTGGCAACGATCTGATTGTCCGGGTTCTGGAACACCATGCCCACGGTCTGGCGGATATCATAGAGCTTGTCGTCGTCTGCGGTGTCCATGCCCTCCACGTAGACCTTGCCGCTCTCCGGCAGCAGGATAGCGTTGAAGTGCTTTGCCAGCGTGGACTTGCCGCAGCCGTTGGCACCCAGCACGGCCACGAATTCGCCGCGCTTTACTTCCGTTGAGACACCGTCCAGTGCGTAAACCGGCTGGTCGCTGTCGTAGCGGAATTTCAGATTTTGTGCTGTTAAAATCGTCTCTTCCATTTGTGTTTCTCTTTCTGGTGGTGCGCCCCTCTGAAAGAGGCTGTACCCCATCCTTGGATCTTCTTCATTTTTTCAGGAAGGCTGCCTTTGGGCGGCCCCTCCCGTGAAAATGCGTTTGGAGCGGCCCGCAGGCCGCGACAAACGCAAAATTAAAAATCTATTTTCCGCTGAATATGGCCAGAGCAAAGCGGAGGCCATTTCAATCGTTTCGGCTTATTTATTCTTCCCAGATGGCGGTTGCGCCGCAGGGCACCACGCCGCCGGTGGCAGAGACCGGCAGGCCGATCTCGTCGCAGGAGGTCTCGCCGCCAAAGCGGGGCACCAGCGTGGTCTTGAGCATATATTCCATGACCGCCGGGGACAGGCCTGTAGTGTAGCTGTTCACTGCAAAAAACAGCGGTGTATCGCTCAGCACCTCTTCGCACTGGCTGATGAGGTCGTAGATGCAGTCCTCCAGCTTCCAGATCTCACCGCCGGGGCCGCGCCCGTAGCTGGGCGGGTCCATGATGATGCCGTCGTAGGTGTTGCCGCGGCGCTTTTCGCGGGCAACGAACTTGGCACAGTCGTCCACCAGCCAGCGGATGGGCCGGTCGGCAAGGCCGCTTGCCGCAGCATTGTCCTTGCCCCACGCCACGATGCCCTTGGAGGCATCCACATGGCAGACGGTGGCACCTGCCGCCGCACAGGCCAGCGTGGCACCGCCGGTGTAGCCGAACAGGTTCAGCACCTTTACCGGGCGGCCTGCGGCACGGATCTTTTTGGCGTACCATGCCCAGTTGACAGCCTGCTCCGGGAACACGCCGGTGTGCTTGAAGCCGGTGGGGCTGACGATGAGGGTGAGCTTATCCTCGCCCTCGCCGCAGCTGATCTTCCACTTTTCGGGCAGACGGCGCTTGTACTCCCACTCGCCGCCGCCCTGATTGGAGCGGTGATAAACAGCATCTGCCTTTGCCCACAGCGGGCTCTGCTTGGGCGTTTTCCACACCACCTGCGGGTCCGGGCGGATGAGGATGGTCTCACCCCAGCGCTCCAGACGGTTGCCGTCGGTGGCATCCAGCAGTTCATAGTCTTTCCAGGTATCTGCAGGGCGCATAGCGTCCTCCCTTCTCTTTTATCCGTTTCTTACTGGCCCAGAATGCGCTTGTTGATCTTATCCACGATGCGGTCGGCGCAGCGGTGGATGGCGTCCAGATCCTGGCCCTCCACCATCACGCGGATCTTCGGCTCGGTGCCGGACACCCGCACCAGCACGCGGCCCATGCCCATGAGCTTCTGCTGCTCGTTCTCAATGAAACCGGCCAGAACTTCGTCCTCTTTGTAGGCTTTTTTCTGGGCGGCGTTGGCGGTCACATTCACCAGCACCTGCGGGTACTGGGCGTAGATGCCGTTCAGCTCGCTCATCTTCTTGCCGCTTTCAGCCAGCAGCTTGAGCAGCTTGCCGGCGGTCAGCTCACCGTCGCCGGTGGTGGCATGGTGCAGCAGGATGACATGGCCGCTCTGCTCGCCGCCGATGGCAAAGCCGTTCTCGCGCATGTTTTCCAGCACGTAGCGGTCGCCCACGGCGGTCTTTTCGGTATTGATGCCCTGACTCTCCATATATTTGATGAAGCCCAGATTGGACATGACCGTAACCACGGCGGTGTCGCCGTCCAGACGGCCTTTTTCCTTCATGGTCATGGCCAGCAGGGCAATGATCTTGTCGCCGTCCATCTCCTGACCCTTTTCGTCGCAGCCAAGGCAGCGGTCGGCGTCGCCGTCAAAGGCAATGCCGCAGTCAAAACCGCCTTCCACCACGGCCTTTTCCAGATTTTCCAGATGGGTACTGCCCACGCCCTTGTTGATGTTCTGGCCGTCAGGCTCAATGCCGATAAAGGTGCACTTTGCGCCCAGACGGGGGAACAGCTTCTGTGCCACGGCAGCCGAAGCGCCGTTTGCACAGTCGATGCAGATGTTCAGGCCGGTCAGGTCGCCGTGGATGGACTCATACAGGTGATCCACATAGTCCTGCAGGCCGTCATCGCGGCGGTACACACGGCCCACCTCGGCACCGGTCTTCAGCTCAATGCCCGCGCAATCGTTGTCGATGTAGGCTTCGATCTGGTTCTCCACCTCGTCCGGCAGCTTATAGCCGGTACCGGCAAAGATCTTGATGCCGTTGAACTCCATCGGATTGTGGGAGGCAGAGATCACGATGCCGGCATCGGCATTGTACTTGCCCACCAGATAGGCCACAGCGGGCGTTGGCAGAACGCCCAGACTTTCCACATCCGCACCCACGCTGCACAGACCGGCGGTCAGGGCTGCTTCCAGCATATCACCGGACTGGCGGGTGTCCTTGCCGATCAGGATGCGCGGACGGTGGCCGGTGCTGCCGGTCAGCACCGCAGCAGCGCCGCGGCCGATCTTCATTGCCAGCTCACAGGTCAGGTCTGCGCCCGCTACACCGCGCACGCCATCGGTTCCAAAATATTTTCCCATAATAATACCCCACTTTCTATAGAAAGAAGAACCCTCTCAGTCAATGCCTTGCGGCATTGCCAGCTCCCCCAAAAGGGGGAGCTTTTTGGCATCTTTTGGTTTTTCGCTCATGAAGCTCTCCCTTCGGGAGAGCTGGACGCGAAGCGGCCTGAGAGGGTCAGAACAAACTCTGCTGCCCGTTGTCTTCGGGCGCAGCGGCCTCCGGCGCTTTCAGGCCCAGATGTTCGTAGGCCAGCCGCGTTGCGCAGCGGCCCCGGGGCGTCCGGGTCAGAAAGCCCATCTGCATCAGATACGGCTCACACAGGTCTTCCAGCGTGACGGATTCCTCGCCGAGGGCCGCCGCCAGCGTTTCCAGACCCACCGGGCCGCCGTTGTACATTTCAATGATCGCACGCAGCATACTGCGGTCCAGTTCGTCCAGACCCAGTGCGTCCACGTCCATCCGCTTGAGGCCCATCAGGGCCACATCCCGGTCAATGATGCCGTCGCCCAGCACGGTGGCAAAGTCGCGGATGCGCTTCAAAAAGCGGTTTGCCACGCGGGGCGTGCCGCGGCTGCGCTTGGCCAGCTCGTAAGCACCTTCCGGCGTGATGGGCTGGTCGAGGATGCCTGCCGAGCGCTGGATGATCTTGCTCAGTTCATCCGGGCTGTACAGCTCCAGCTTGAGCAGCACGCCAAAGCGGTCGCGCAGAGGGCCGGTGATCTGGCCTGCACGGGTGGTGGCACCCACCAGCGTGAACCGCGGCAGGTTGATGCGGATGCTCTGGGCGCTGGGGCCTTTGCCGATCATGATATCCAGCGCATAGTCTTCCAGTGCCGGATACAGCACCTCTTCCACCTGACGGGACAGGCGGTGGATCTCGTCGATGAACAGTACATCGCCCTCCTGCAGATTGGTGAGCAGGGCGGCAAGGTCGCCGGGCTTTTCAATGGCCGGGCCGCTGGTAATACGGATCTGTACGCCCATTTCGTTGGCAATGATGCCTGCCAGTGTGGTCTTGCCAAGGCCCGGCGGGCCGTAGAGCAGGATGTGGTCCATCGGTTCGCCGCGCCGCTTGGCAGCTTCCAAGTAAATTTTCAGGTTCTGCTTGACCTTTTCCTGCCCGATATAGTCTTCCAGATGCTGCGGGCGGAGGTTGTTTTCCTCGCTGTCCGCCGCCGTCATGCCGGGCTGCATCATTTTTGCGCCGTACAGCGCAGTTTCGTCCTGCATTCTTTACCTCCTGCCTGCCATGCTGCGCAAGGCCAGTTTGATGATCTCTTCCACGGGCAATGCCGCGTCGATCTTGGAAACGGCAAGCGCTGCTTCGCTCTGGCTGTACCCCAGCGACACCAGCGCCGCAATGGCCTGACTGCTGCCCTGAGAAGCCTGTGTGTCGGCGGAAGCACCTGCCACATCTTCCAGCGAAATGCCATCCACAAAGCCCTTGGCGACCTTATCCTTCAGCTCCAGCACGATGCGCTGTGCAAGCTTCGGCCCCACGCCGGAAGCCGCCTTGAACGCCTTGTGGTCCCCCGCCGAGATCGCCAGTGCCACGCGGTCCGGCTCCATCACACTCAGGATGGCAAGGCCCACCTTAGGCCCCACGCCGGACACGGCGGTCAGCATCTCAAAGCAGGCCTGCTGCTCCTCGGTGGCAAAGCCGTAAAGGCTCACGTCGTTCTCGGTGACGCTCATCACGGTATAAATGGTGGCTTCCTTGCCCACGCCGGGCAAGGCCCCGGCCACGCTGGCCGGGCACTGGGCATAGTAGCCTACACCGCCGCAGCTGAGCACCACCGCACTCATGCTTTTTTTGACGATTTTTCCTGTCAGACAGTAGATCATTTAAAGCCCTCTCAGTTTCTGTGTCGGCCAATTTTCCTCTGTTCAGCTCGCCCTTCGGGAGAGCTTCGGTGCCGCGCCGCTGCAGGCGGACGGAACCGGTGAGAGGGTCAGATCGGCCCGGCCACACGGCGGACAAAGCGGTTGAGCTGGTTGCCGTTGGTGTGGCAGAAGGTGATGGCCATTGCCAGCGCATCGGCGGTATCGTCCGGCTTTGGCACGGCGGGCAGATGCAGCAGCACGCGGGTCATCTCCTGCACCTGCTTTTTCACGGCCTTGCCGTAACCGGTAACAGCCTGCTTTACCTGCATGGGGGTGTACTCGTAGATGGGCAGGCCTGCCTGCGCTGCCGCCAGCAGGATCACGCCGCGGGCTTCTGCCACGCCGATGACCGTGGTCTGATTGTGCTGGTAGAACAGCTTTTCGATGGCAAGCACCTCGGGCCGGGTGCGCTCGATCACCTCTTTGATGCCTGCATACACCTCGTCCAGACGGCGCTCGAACGGCACGCCCGCGTCGGTGCACACCGCACCGAAATCCACCGGCGCAAACCGGTTGCCTGCGTAATCCACCACGCCCCAGCCCACGATGGCGTAGCCGGGGTCGATGCCCAAAACTCTCATGCTGCAAATACCTTCCGATACTATTCCTATTATAACTTTATTATTATATCACAACAAAACAGTGTGAGCAACAGAAAACCTTTCGCCTGCCGCCGCCAAATGTGCGCTGGCGCGTAAAAAGGGCAGTCAGCGCCTCTGCCTTTAAAAAAGTTTTACAATTTTTGAAAAAGCACTTGCTTTTTGGCAGAAGGTATGGTAATATAATCAAGCTGATTTCGGCAAAACAGAATATGGACGGTTAGCTCAGCTGGTAGAGCATCTGCTTGACGTGCAGGAGGTCACAGGTTCGAGTCCTGTACCGTCCACCATACAGTTCGTACTCGAACCCGATTCTTTACGAGAAAGGGTTCGGGTACGTTTTTTGTTTATCGGAGGTTCTGCGGAAGGACTACTCGGAACGGTAAACGAGCAAAGGCAGGGTATCATCGTGGTGATGGTATCCTGCCTTTTGTTTTGCGGGATCAAGGTCGCTTTGTGCGAACTTGATCGTCCCCCTATATGGCGCGTTTGGGGGTAATCGCTGCGTACGTGCGTACCGGGAGCCTGTACACCTCTGACAATGTGTAACACACTAGACTTTGTTCCAAAGTCCGTGTGCTAAGGGGCAGGCCCCTTAGAATTCCTGTGGAGTGTGTACGCACGTACGCAGGAAAACGGCAAAATTTCACTATATCGGGGTGTTCTTTCATTGGAGAGTATGATATACTCGGCTTAGTTCAACAAATCGGAATTGAGGGAGTAGGAGAAATCGAGATTGGAGGATAAGTTGGTGAACAAGATTTTCAAAGGTCTTATTCGATTTTTGATAGAAGTGATAGTTATGACTGTTTTGATTGTTGGGATCAACATATTTACGAATGGTATGTATCTTTGGGGATTGCCCCGCATAAATGATATTCAGTCTGTAAA
>NZ_QVGS01000014.1:0-66895 GCF_003603005.1 Faecalibacterium sp. AF27-11BH | reverse complement strand
TAGTTCGCTGGAAACGGCGCGTGAAAATAGGTAGTCGCCGACTTGAACAAAAAACGCTTCAGAAGAAATTCTGAGGCGTTTTTCTTTTGTCTTGAAACTGTTTTAGGAGAAAACAGAAAGGCAGGTATGCTTTGAAAATGATGTGAGCATTGAAGATGAAACAGACTGGAAGAGAAGGGCGCAATTTCATGCAGAGTGAAGCGAAAAATTTTACGATGTGTTTGTGCCTTATCTATTGAACAAACAAAAACCTTAAATAAACTCATGGTGGCTCGGCTGTGCTGACCTTTTGGCACGACCGGGCCGCTTTATTGTAATAAAACCTTGACTTTTCAGCCGTTGCAGGGTTTACTATCTATAACGGAAAGGAGCTGCCCGGTCTGGCAGTGTAAGCTCTGTACATTCGGCAGAGAAGAGGGAAGCCGGGCAGAAAACATTATGGAAAAAAATCTGACCAGCGGCAGTGTGCTGAAAAGCATTTTGTTTTTTTCACTGCCCTATCTGCTTTCGTACTTTTTGCAGACGCTGTACGGCATGGCGGATCTGTTCATCATCGGGCAGTTTGAAGGTGTGGCCAGCACAACGGCGGTATCCATTGGCAGTCAGGTGATGCATATGATCACTGTGATGATCGTGGGCCTTGCCATGGGAGCAACGGTCACTATTGGCCGGGCTGTGGGCGCAGAGAACAAACCTCGTGCGGCGCGGCTCATTGGCAACACAGTCACGCTGTTTATGGCAGGATCTGTGGTACTGGCAGCTGTGTTGGTAGGGCTTGTGAATCCGATCGTACGCATTGTCTCCACACCGGAGCAGGCCGTGGCGGGCACCCGTACCTACCTGATCATCTGCTTTATCGGCGTTCCATGCATCACGGCGTATAATATCATGGCATCAATCTTCCGCGGGCTGGGCGATTCCAGAAGCCCGATGTACTTTATTGCGGTGGCCTGTGCAAGCAACATTGCGCTGGATTATCTGTTCATGGGTGCGCTGCATCTTGGCCCTGCCGGTGCAGCGCTGGGTACCACTCTTTCTCAGCTGGTCAGCGTGATCATCTCGCTGGTCGTGATCCTGCGCCGTAAGAACGGCATCCACCTTTCGGGTGCGGACTTCAAGCCGGAACGCAGTGCACTTGGCGAGATCCTTTCCATTGGCATACCGGTGATGATGCAGGACGGCTTTATTCAGGTATCTTTTATGATCATCACCATCATTGCCAACCACCGAGGCCTGACCGATGCCGCCGCCGTGGGCATCGTGGAAAAGATCATCAGCTTTTTGTTCCTGGTGCCCAGCTCCATGCTGTCCACTGTATCGGCACTGGGCGCGCAGAACATCGGTGCCGGCAAGCACGACCGTGTGGATGCTATTCTGCGCTACGCCATCGGCATTGGCCTGACCTTTGGACTGATCGTGGCAGTAGTAGTGCAGTTCATTGCACCGTCGGTGGTGCGGCCCTTCACCTCGGACGAGGCTGTGGTGCTGGCCGGTGCATCTTACATCCGGGGTTATATTTTTGACTGCCTGTTTGCAGGCGTGCAGTTCAGCTTCAGCGGCTATTTCTGCGCCTATGGCAAGTCCGGGCTGTCCTTCCTGCATAACACGCTGTCCATTCTGCTGGTGCGCGTGCCGGGTGCCTACCTCGCATCCAAGTTCTTCCCGCAGACGCTGCTGCCCATGGGTCTTGCTTCGGCCTGCGGTTCGCTGTTCTCCATTCTGGTGTGCGTGATTGCTTACCACTGGCTCAAGCGGCAGCAGAAAGCGGTGCTGCATGGCTGAGCGGGAACCGTTCCAAATCGGTGAGATGGCATAGATGTACCGCCTGAGTGTGGGTGCGCTGCGCCACTATGAGCTGCTGTCAAGCGTACAGCAGCTTTTTTGTTGCGCAAAAACCGGCCCTGCGGTACAATAGACCTGTTATTTATTATGCAGGAAAGAAGAGAGAACAGATGCGAGACCACCATATCGACCTGTGCGGCCAGATCGATTTTACCCGTACCGAGGCAATGCCCCTGCTGGCGCGGGATGCACATTTCAGCTTTGCGTGCAATGGCTGCGGCGACTGCTGCCGTGGCAGAGAGGACATTGTACTTTCAGGCTTTGACCTGTGGCGCATTGCAGCCCGGCTGCGCCTGCCGCCGCAGATCGTGGCGCGGGGATATTGCCGGGCCAGCATTGGCACGGTGAGCCATTTGCCGGTGCTGCGTCTGGCCCCGGTGAAGGAGAACCGGAACAACTGCCCTTTCCTTACGGGAGACCACTGCGCCATCCACGATGCCGAACCGCTGGTGTGTGCTCTGTACCCGCTGGCGCAGGAGATCAGCAGGAAAGGACAGGTGAGCTATTTTCTGCAGCCCACCGGCTGCGGCGGGCAGGTGATCGAGGCAAGGGTGGAGGACTATCTTGCTCGTTACGATGTCCCGGCCCGGGAACAGACCGATGTGCGCTGGGCGCAGACCTGCATGACACTGGAAGACACGGTGGAACAGCTGGGTGCGCAGCTCAGCCCGGTGCTGGTGCGCCGGATGCAGGACAAGCTCTGGCAGGCGCTGTATTTTGGCTATGACTATGCCGCACCGTTCTTGCCGCAGCTGGAGAAAAACCTGCACTGGCTGGATGCTGAATTTGCAAAACTGACGGAATATCAGCAAAAACGGAATAACGCATCAAAATAATCGATCGATATATTTGATGCAATCGATAATAAAGGCCGTTTTAGAGCAAAAGTGAGTTGTTTTACCGTGAAATGTGTGATATACTTCACGAGTGTAAAGCGAGACTGTACGAGCCTTGCATACAAAACATAGCTTTCCGGTGCGGTACCTGTAGGCCGCACACGCAAAGAGATAGAGGAGATAAACATTATGCGTAAAATCACTCGTCGTTCGTTTCTGGCTGCTGCCGCTGCCTGCGGCGCAGCTGCTGCCCTGACTGCCTGCGGCGGTTCTTCTGCATCTTCTGCAGCTGCTTCTTCCGCTGCGCCTGCATCCTCCGCTGCTGCTTCTGCTGCAGCCGATGGCCAGAAGTTCACGATCGGCATCTGCCAGTTGGTGCAGCATGCCGCTCTGGATGCCGCTACGCAGGGCTTTGAGGATGCTCTGACTGCTTCCTTCGGCGAGAATGTCACCTTCGATTTCCAGAATGCACAGGGTGATTCCGCTACCTGCGCTACCATCACCAACGGCTTCGTTTCCTCTGGTGTGGATCTGATCATGGCCAATGCTACGCCCGCTCTGCAGGCTGCACAGTCTGCTACCAACAGCATTCCGGTGCTGGGCACCTCTGTTACCGAGTACGGTGTGGCTCTGGGCCTGACCGATTTCGACGGCACCGTGGGCGGCAACATTTCCGGTACCTCTGATTTGGCCCCGCTGGATCAGCAGGCTGAGATGATCGTGGAGTGGATGCCGGAGGCCAAGAAGGTTGGCCTGCTGTACTGCTCTGCTGAGGCAAACAGCCAGTATCAGGTGGATGAGGTCCAGAAGTATCTGGAGGAAAAGGGTGTCACCGCTACCCAGTACGCTTTCTCTGATTCCAACGACCTGTCCTCTGTCTGCCAGAAGGCTGCCGACGAGAACGACGCACTGTATGTGCCCACCGATAACACTGTTGCTGCAAACACCGGCATTGTGGACGGCATCTGCCGCCCGGCCAAGAAGCCCGTGTTCGCTGGCGAAGAGGGCATCTGCGCCGGCTGCGGCGTGGCTACCCTTTCCATCAGCTACTACGATCTGGGCTACACCACCGGTGAGATGGCAGTGAAGATCCTGAACGGCGAGGCTGATATCTCCACCATGCCCATCGAGTACACCGATGTGACCAAGAAGTACAACAAGACTATCTGCGACGATCTGGGCCTGACCGTTCCCGACGGCTACGAGGAGATCGAGGGCTAAAATACTCCGGGAAACCAAACAGAAAATCAGCGGAGAAGGGTAAAAAGTGCTCTTCTCCGCTTTCCCGTATCAAACGGGAAGTAAAAAAGTGTAACGTTTAGGAGGAATTGTTTTGGAAATCATTGCAAGACTGGCAAACCTGCCGGGCGCTTTGCCGGGTGCCTGTGCACAGGGCCTTATCTGGGGTATCATGGCCATTGGCGTGTACCTGACCTACCGTATTCTGGACGTGGCCGATCTGACCGTGGACGGCTCCTTTGGCACCGGCGGTGCAGTGTGCGTCATGTGCCTGCTGTCCGGCCAGAACGTCTGGGTCTCCCTGCTCATGGCGCTGCTGGCAGGCCTGCTGTCCGGCTTCGTCACCGGTGTCCTGCACACATTTATGGGCATTCCGGCCATCCTTGCCGGCATCCTGACCCAGCTTTCGCTGTATTCCATTAACCTCAAAATCATGGGCAAGGCCAATCAGGCCATCAACGTGGACAAGTACAACCTGTTGATCTCCCTGCGCTGGGTCAAGGAGTTCGCTCTCCACAACCCTATCGTTATGATCATCATTGTCACAGCGGTGCTGATCGGCATTCTGTACTGGTTCTTCGGCACCGAGCTGGGCTGTGCCATCCGTGCCACCGGCTCTAACCCCGCCATGTCCCGTGCGCAGGGCATCAACACCAACTTCAATATCGTGCTGGGTCTGGCTGTGTCCAACGGTCTGGTGGCGCTGTCTGGCGCTCTGCTGAGCCAGTATCAGGGCTTTGCAGATGTCGGCATGGGCCGTGGCGCGATCGTCATTGGTCTGGCTGCTGTCATCATTGGCGAGGCTCTGTTCAGCCGCATCTTCCACAACTTTGCACTCAAGATGGTTTCTGTCTCTCTGGGTGCCATCATCTACTACATTGTCATTCAGCTGGTGCTGACTCTGGGTTTCGATGCCAACCTGCTCAAGCTGCTGAGCGCTTCTGTGGTGGCTGTTTTCCTTGCCGTGCCGTACTGGAAGGGCAAGTACTTCTCGAAGCCAGTGAAGAAGGCAAAGGAGGATGCAAAAAATGCTTGAGATCCAGAATGTTTCCAAGACCTTTAACGCTGGCACGGTCAACCAGAAAACTGCCCTGAACGGCCTGAACCTGAAGCTGAACGAGGGCGATTTCGTTACCGTGATCGGCGGCAACGGTGCAGGCAAATCCACCATGCTGAACGCAGTTGCCGGTGTGTGGCCGGTGGACGAAGGCAAGATCATTATTGACGGTGTGGATGTGACCCGCCTGAGCGAGCATCAGCGTGCCGCTTACATCGGCCGCGTGTTTCAGGACCCCATGACCGGCACTGCTGCCACCAT
The DNA here is from genome assembly GCF_003603005.1 of Faecalibacterium sp. AF27-11BH. NCBI lineage: Bacteria > Bacillati > Bacillota > Clostridia > Eubacteriales > Oscillospiraceae > Faecalibacterium > Faecalibacterium sp. AF27-11BH. The sequence continues at coordinate 61,660 of NZ_QVGS01000014.1, read as the reverse complement.
GCAGATCGAAGAGAACCTTGCCCTAGCTGCACGCCGCGGCAAGCCCCGCACCCTACGCATTGGCATTACCAAGGCAGAGCGCGAGCAGTACCGTGAACTGCTCAAGACGCTGGATCTGGGTCTGGAAGACCGCCTGACGGCCCGTGTGGGCCTGCTTTCCGGCGGTCAGCGTCAGGCACTGACCCTGCTGATGGCTACCATGAACAAGCCCAAGCTCCTGCTGCTGGACGAGCACACCGCTGCGCTGGACCCCAAGACCGCGCTCAAGGTGCTGACCCTCTCGGCCAAAATCGTGGAGGAAAACCATCTCACCACCATGATGATCACCCACAACATGAAGGATGCCATTAAGTATGGCAACCGCCTGATCATGATGCACGAAGGCCATATCATCTATGATGTTTCCGGTGAGGAAAAGAAGAACCTGCACGTCTCCGACCTGCTGGCAAAGTTCCAGATCGCCAGCGGCGGCGAGTTTGCAAATGACCGCATGATTCTGTCCTGATAAATTACAAGGTTAAAATGCAAAGCGCCTGTCCCGGAAAAAACCGGGACGGGCGCTTTTTATGTATGTTTACCAATTCAAGAGCAAGGCGGTTAACTGGAGTTTTTGAGAGATGATTTTCTTTACATCTTTTGAAGAATGCGGGGCACCGTCCTGAATTGCAAAGAGGAACAGCGAGTAAAGTTCATTATATTTTGGAATAGCCATTTTTTCAAACCTCACACCTTGGAAAGGCTCAGCACACATTCGGTATGACTTTCATTGTCCAAACACAGATCAATATCGCTTTCAACGATAGGCAGTCGGAATTTGATGGATTTGAGCCACTGACCGTTGGGCTGACGCTCCGGGTAGATCTGAATTTCAGAAATCAGATGTTCCATCAGCTTTTTGCGTTCAAGGGGATTCATCACATTGTAGAGCCTTTCAAAGCAGATGAGAACTTTGTAAATGTTATCGCCCGTGATTTTATCCGCTTCGATAGCCTGCTTCTTTGCCCGGGCATCCATCAGGTTGTTTTCGGCTTCCTCGATTTTATCGTACATCCTGTAAAGCCGCTCGTCAAGGTCAGATTTGCGGATGATGTAGTGGCGGTCATCCGGATCAAGTGTGTCGATTTCCTCCATGATTTTGGACTTGATGGAATAATACTGCCGCAACTGCTTTTCAGCGGCAGCAATTTCCTGTTCAATGGCAATGGTGTCTACTTTGCTGTTGATCTTCTCCTGCATCATGGCGGCAAACTTTGGATTGCTGACCAGTTTGATGATATCCTCCACCACGGCGTTGTCCAGAACTTCTTCCTGAATTTGCTTGTTGAAATCGCATTTTTGCCCACGTTGCATCTTGCGGTGCTTGCAACTGTAATAAGAGAAAGATTTATAGGGTGTGCCATCTTTCTTTCGTTTGGTGCATTTGTTGCTATACATTCCAGCACCGCAAATGGGGCACTTGACAAGGGCGGATAATAAATGCGCCTGTTCCGTCTTGCTGCGGTTGACTGGTTCGTATCGTTTGGACTGCGCCAACAGCTTGACCTGTGCGGCGTTCCACAATTCTTCCGATACGATGCCTTCGTGCAGGCCGTCCACCAGCAAATAATTCTCCTGTGGAACCTGATGATATTCGTTCCGGGTGCCGTGAATCTTTTCGAGTTTGCGGCGACCAAAGGCGATTTTTCCGCAGTAGACGGGGTTCTTCAGGATGGCACGAATCAATGTTGCGCTGAAAAGGGGAGAGGTGCCATTTTGACGAGCAAGCTTCTGAAAGCCGTGGGTCTCCAGATATTTGGAAAGACCATTTGCACCTGTGTCGGTGTTTACATATTGCTCAAAAATCGTGCGAATGGAAGATATCATTTCTGTTCCATCACATGGAGCAGAATCGTTCCATGCAGAGGAACATTTTTGTTCTGTCGGGACTTTTACAAAGATATTGTTGGGAACAGCAATGTGACCTCTCCTGCGCTCGATCAAATCGGCATCTTCCAGTGAACGCAACGCACGTTTAATGCTCATGGTGCTGCATCGTAGAGCATCGCTCAATGATGAAAGCGGGAAAATCACATAGACGAAGACGCACTCATCCATCCAGTTGTTCTTTTGGGAAAGTGTTGCACGATCCAGCAACAGGGTGTAGAGCAGCTTTGCTGTGTGGCTCAGGTCGGTGTCCAGCAGAAAGCGGGGATAGGGCAGATATTGCGGCAAAGGTGTAGTGACAGTCAGGTAGTCGGAAATAGAATTCACCTCCAGTGTTTTTTCATCAAACAAATTTTTGGAAAGCATTTTACTGGCTGTTGGTAGTCTCCAGAAGATGCTGCCGATGCTGTTCTTTCAGATGCACAATATAGCTTTCTGCTTTTTGCAAAGCAGCAATAACTTTTGCTTCAATCTCTACATTTGTCAGAAAGTCAGGATAAAGAGCAAAGCAGTGCTCGAGGCGGAAAATAAAGCTATCAGAGGCACTTTTGATTTCGCAAAACATCCCTTCGGCATCGGCGACATAATCAACTGATTCCATTTTTTCACTAAGCTCACGAATGGTCTGGAGTTCAGTGCTGCGCTTTCCCGATGAAATAAAAGGTCGATTCTCCGAGAGCGGATCAGGCGTTTGGATCTTCGATATGGCAGCAGTAGAAAAATTGTTTTCGGTGACCTCGGAAAGTAATTCTAAATTCTCATAGGTGTCTGCACTATCGTCTGGTTTACCGTTCAGCTTTTCCTATCGCCATGTTGATACAACGGTGGGCAATGCTTCCGTGGGAGTTCCACGGATAATAGTAGCCTCTCGATGGGATAGCTTGAGTTTGCCGGATAAGATTTCTTCCTGAATGCCGGGGCAGTATTTTTCCATCAGCTCAACAGTTTTCATGAACTGCTCGGCACGAATTACAAAAGAGGGACTCACATTATTTTCTTTGGCGATTCGTTCAGTCGTGTTTTCTACCGATGGCAAATTGTCAATTTGACAGTTTGCCACCGGTGTGTACTGATTGCCATGATTTCCCCCACGAGTGGATTTTTCAGAATGATATTGCTTTCCAATCAGGAACTTTTTCTGCTCGGGTGTCAGATTCCGACGACCCAGCTGATGCTTGCAGATCCATGCCAGAACATCTTCACGGGTTTCGCAGGTGCAGGAGATCGAGCGGGTGGTATAAGGGATTTCTGGGTGCTGCTGGAGAATCTTATAGCGATTGTGGCCATCAACAAGAATGTTGCCCCAGACAATCAGGGGAGACAGGACTTCGCCCTCTGAAAGGATGTTTTCTTCCAGTTGCTGAAATTCTTCATCGGTCAATGCAGGAATCTGAGATTGAAATTCAGAATCAATGATAAATTCAAACTTGTTTTTCTTCATAGGCAAAATCTCCTTTCAAAAATCTATTGGTATTTCTGCCGTTCTCCCTGCATGGGTTTCCTACCCCCTTTCAGCGGCGTTTTCCGGCTCGCTCTTGCGAGGTCATCGCCGAGTATCTTATGCAGACGGTCATGCGGTTCTCAAGGTCCAATGATAGATTTGAAACTAGGTTAACACATTCATGGGAGATTTTTTAGGACACATTACGTCCGGTTTTTACGAAAGTTGATTTGAATGTCTACTAAAAATTGGACATTTTTTGTCGGAACTTGCGAAAAAGCAATGAAGAATGTGCTTCTGTGGGCTTAGTGTATCACATCGTAAATTTTATTTTTAGGAACTGGTAGTTCCGGTTTTTAAAAAATGTGAAGTGAGTTTCAAGGCGAAATCGGAACTACTGGTTCCGGTTTTGCGTATCAACGTGATCTCAGATTTGGGGTGCCGTTCTCTCTGCATGGCTTTCCTGCCCCCTTTCAGCGGCGTTTTCCGGCTCTCATTGTCAGGGTCATGGCCGGGTATCCCATGCAGACGGTCATTCGATTTTCAAGGTTCGATGAAGGCTTGTAGAAAGCATATCACAATGAAGCAGAAATATTTAGGAAGCATTCCTTCCGGTTTTCAGTGGATTTTAGGAGGATCCCAAGGAAAAACCGGAAGTAATAGGTCCGGTTTGATGTGATATTGGATGAATCAACGCTGATTTTTCTGAAACGAATTTTTCTCAAAAAATATGCTTATTCAGCGACCGTTAAGGTGCGAAACTAGCGCATTCTTGTGCTGAACATCGGGTTTGGGCGAAGCCCAACAAGTGTTTTGAAGCTGGATTTGTAAAATTGGATTCAAAAATTGCAAGTTGGTACCAACTCGCCCTGTTTGCTGCGGATGCAAACGCAAAAACCTCCTGAGCAAAAAAATAACCGCCCGCTTCAAGTTGAACTTGAAAACGGACGGTCTGATTTGCAAAATGATTTTCAAATTTGGGAAGCACGTTGAGAGGTTTCATAGCATCTGCAAGCAATGTGTCTGTCTATGCAAACACCATTTGCGTTGCAAAATACTTGTTGGGAACACCCAAACCCTTGAACTGCATCCGGTGGATGCAGGCTTAGCGTCTCCAAATGAGAAAGTATATGGTTCTAACACATTGTCAGCCATTGGTAAATAACTTTTTCCAGTCAAAAAAGAAAATAGCAATGATTAAAGATGAACATTGCAGAAAAATGTGATACAATAGAAAATGAAAATCCAAACAACAGGAGGAACCCCCTCGTGGCAAATAATGTGAACGTCAAAAAACTGGAAGCTGACCTGTGGGAGTCGGCAGATCTGCTGCGTGCAGGCTCTAAACTCACCTCGAACCAATACTGTATGCCGGTACTGGGACTGATTTTTCTGCGGTATGCGTACAGCCGCTTCAAACTGGTAGAGCAGGAGATCCTGAAAGACCGTCCCGTGCGCGGTGGCCGGGTGCTGCCGGTGGAGCAAAGCGACTTTGCCGAAAAGAGTGCACTGTTTCTGCCCAAGGAGGCGCAGTACAATTACTTAGTCAATTTGCCCGCCAACATCCCGGAGCAGGGGCTGACCGGCATCGAGGGCAATCCTCTGAACAGTCTGGGCGAAGTGGTGAACAACGCCATGGAACTGGTGGAGCAGCAGAGCGAGCAGCTGCAGGGCGTTCTGCCGAAGGACTACACCATCTTCTCGGATGAGCTGCTGGGGGAACTGCTGCGCATCTTCAACAATGATGCGTTGGACGATGTGGGCGGCGATGTGATCGGCCGTATCTACGAGTACTTTTTGAATAAGTTTGCCAAAAATGTGGCACAGGATGACGGCGTGTTCTTTACGCCGAAATCGCTGGTGAAGATGATCGTCAATGTGCTGGAGCCTGCCCACGGCGTTCTGCTGGACCCGGCTTGCGGCAGCGGCGGTATGTTTGTGCAGACCGGCGACTTTGTAAACCATGCGGGCATGATCGCTAACAACACCATGACCTTCTACGGACAGGAAAAGGTGGAGTACAACGCAAAGCTTTGCCTGATGAATATGGCTGTGCATGGCCTGACCGGCGTGATCAAGTCCGGCGATGAAGCCAATACCTTCTATCACGATGCCCACAACCTGAACGGCTGCTGCGACTATGTGATGGCAAATCCGCCGTTTAACGTGGATAAGGTCAAGTCGGAGTCGGCGCAGAGTGCCGGGCGGTTGCCCTTTGGTCTGCCCGGCGTGAACAAGGCCAAGGAGATCGGCAACGCAAATTATCTGTGGGTGTCCTATTTCTACTCCTACCTGAACGAGCATGGCCGTGCGGGTTTTGTGATGGCGTCCTCGGCTACCGACAGTCAGGGCAAAGACAAGGACATCCGTGAAAAGCTCATCCAGACCGGCCATGTGGACGTGATGATGAGCGTGGGCAATAATTTCTTCTACACCAAAAGTTTGCCCTGTTCGCTGTGGTTTCTGGATAAGGGCAAGCCGGAACATCTGCTGGACACCGTACTGTTCATCGACGCCCGCAACTATTATACCGTGGTGGACCGCACTCAGAACGAGTGGAGCGACTGGCAGCTGAAGAACCTCAACGCCATTGTCTGGCTCTATCGCGGCGAGGTGGACAAGTACAAGGCGCTTCTGACAGAGTATCATGCAGAGCTGGCGGACGACCGCCCCTTTGCAGAGATTCAGGCCGCACTGGAACAAAACGTGCAGGCCAAGCGGGAAGAAGCCAAAGCCGCTGTGGAGGCAGCACCCCGCAAGGAGCGCAAAGCTACGCAGGAAAAGTTCGACAAGGAGCTGGAAGCCCTCAACGAGAAGCTGACCGTTGCCAAGGAGGCTGTCTGGCTCACCGAAAAGTTTGGCGAGGGCGTTTATCAGGATATCCCCGGTCTGTGCAAGGTGGCCAGCCGAGATACCATCCTCAACGAAAAAGGCGCATCCCTGACGCCCGGTGCCTATGTGGGCGTTGCACCCGTGGAGGACGACGGTGTGGATTTTGCCCAGCGGATGAAGGAAATCCACAAGGAACTGCTGGAATTGCAGGCAGAGTCCAACCGCCTGATGGAAACCATCTCGAAGAATCTGGAGGAGATGGGGGTATGATGTGGGAAATTGCAAAGTTAGGGGATATATCAAAAAATATTCAGACAGGACCGTTCGGGTCACAGTTGCATCAATCGGATTATTCGGAATGTGGAATACCAGTTGTAATGCCGAAGGATTTGGTTGGTGGAAAGATTTCAGAAGAGTCGATTGCGAGAGTTGATAAAACACATGTTGAGCGTTTATGCCGCCATAAAATTGAAGTAGGAGATATTTTGTATTCGAGAAGAGGTGATGTTGGACGCTGTGCTCATGTAACTAAAAAAGAAGAGGGATGGCTATGCGGGACAGGATGTTTGAGAGTAACTATTGATTCCGAAAAAGCGGATTCTCGTTTTGTTTTTTTTCAATTGCAACATCCCGATACGGTTGGATGGGTTGAAAAACACGCAGTTGGTGCAACAATGCTGAATCTTAATACCACAATTTTGAGTTCGGTTCCGATTCGTCTACCTACACTGGAAATTCAAAAAAGAATTGCTGATATCCTCTCTGCCTATGATGACCTGATTGAAAACAACCAGAAACAAATCAAATTGCTGGAAGAAGCAGCCCAGCGGCTTTATAAAGAGTGGTTTGTGGATTTGCGCTTTCCGGGGCATGAAAACACGAAAATTGTGGATGGCGTGCCGGAGGGGTGGAGCAGGACAAATATCAATGAAATATTGACATTTCATCGAGGATATGATTTGACAAAAAACGAGATGAAAGCTGGACGATATCCAGTTGTTGGCTCAACTACGGTGATTGGATATCATAACGAATTTAAGATTAAGGGGCCGGGCATTGTAACGGGTCGTTCTGGAAGCTTGGGTAAGTATCAATTTATTTGGGATAATTTCTGGCCGCATAATACATCGCTTTACATAAGCGATTACAAGGATCATAATATTTTCTTTGTTTACAGCTTGCTACAAACAGTGGACTTTGCATCGCTAAATAATGGGGGAGCCATTCCGACATTGAATCGAAACGTGCTTTCTAATATTGAAGTAATTGAGCCGACAGACGAATTGCAAGAGATGTTTGCAAAGATTGCAGAAGCGCAATATCGGAAAATCAGAAATTTGGAAAAACAAAATAACCAATTAAAGATGGCAAGAGATGTACTGTTGCCTAAATTGATGAGCGGGGAAGTGGAGGTGTAATATAGATGGATGCGTATTTCGGTGTCGATTTTTATGGAAATGGCGAAGTTGTTAATCTGGGAGAATTAAAAAAGTGCGAGATAGTTTTTGACGATTATGATAATTGGAAAAGCTACACAGATATAAATAAAGTTATAGAACTTTATAATGTGAAAAAATATATCGACACTGGAATACGACTTGAGGACTGGACAAATCCTCAATATACAGATTATCAAAATAAGGCTAATCAGGTGTTCGGAGTTGTTGGCTGCTTCCTTAATTCAAAAGATATAAATGAGTTGGCAACATTATATAACGAAACTAATATAATGTACCGTCAAGATTTTGTTGAACTGGTTTGCAAGATAGGATTGTACAAAAAGTTTGATGATTTGCAATTTGCTGAATTTCTGGAAAAGGCTAATATTAGAATTGATCGAATACTGAGAGAAAAAGATATTGTATATAAATTTGGGAAGGTTGTGCGTGAATACATTTTAAAGGATGCAGAGAATGCAGAATTCTTTGTCAATAAGTTTTTGGAACGTTCTGAGGACAAAGAACTGTATTACATTCCAAAAGAATTGACAGTAGAAGATAAGGAAGGGTTAGTTCAAAGGTACATCGAATTGGATTCTCCTAATATGAATTATTTGACTGTGATTATGCAAGAAGAGAATCCGGACAAGCTTAAACTTAGCGAAATGACACGCTTTAAAGCATATAAAAAACTAGAAATCATGCGAAAAAAACTTTTTGAAACTGGCCTATCGTTTAGAACAGGAGTAGGAATCGGCTTTAAACCGATGGATGGTACCGGAAAGATAGAAAATGAATCAGAAGATCAGAATGAACTAAAAGTTTCATATGACAGTAAATGGATACTAGATAATCTTGATTATGCAACGCTTCTTAATAATTTCTACTGGTTTGAATTTGCTGATTTTTTTAACAGATGCCTATTGGTTTCGCAACCCTCTGAGTATGGTCTTGAAAACTTTTTGTTTGGAACAAGAGGATTGAGAGAGTACCAAGTCGGAACAAGTTTTCGTATAAAAAACACTATGGCATTTCTTCAAATGACAGGGTATTATAACATTTTGTGCCAGCGAGAAATAGAAATAGAAGATATTTATAAATGGTTTTTTGAAACATACCTAAAAGATGAGTTTAATGTGGAGGGGTTTGTTTATGAGAAAGTGAGGAGGGATGCGCCATTTGGGGAAAGAAACAGACTGATTTCTAGTAAAATAGATCATGTTTTAAAGCAATTTGATTTATACAGTAAATATGGAGCAATTGATAGAGATTATCTGGAGTTCTCATCTCAAAGCGTTGAGTTTTCACAAGTTGCAAGTCTAAGCACACAAAAGTATGCCTATTGTAATGATGAAAATATTAGATCGGAATATATAAGTATCTTTTCATCACAATCACTTTTAACTTACGTGGAAAGAATAGGAAAGGCCTATGATTCTTTCTTTAAACTTCTAGAGAATGAAACTGTATATTATAATGATTTTAAAACTATTCAGAAAGAAAAAATCGACTTCTTATTAAGTCAAGGTACTATAAGAATAGATGAAGCTGGGGAAATTGAACTGAAGTATGATAGATTGAGAATGTTGATTCAACTTTATAGATATGAATATCTTTGCTTGGCCTATGAAAAAACAGAAAATGATCCATTGAAGGATGCACTGAAAAATAATAAGTTGCTGGTAGAGAATACATTGTTCTCACGACCAGAACAAGATTATCTTGATTATTTACTTAATAAACATAAATTTTCAAATGGACTAGATTTGAGAAATAAATATATTCACTCGACTAATTCATTAGATGAAAAGGTACATAGAGATGATTATATGCGATTCTTAATTGTGATGGCAATTATAATCATTAAAATCAATGAAGAATTCTGCTTAAAAGAAAAGTTGAAAAAATGAGGTGATCCTATGAGCCGCGAATACTCCGAAAATGTCCTTGTCCAGAACAGTGCAGGCAACTTGCTGCAAAATGTTCTGGGCTGGGAGGTGGTGCTGGCTTACAACTCCGAAAAGCTGGGACCGGACGGGACGTTAGGCCGCACCAGCTATGGGGAAGTGTTGCTGACCCGGTATTTTCGGCAGGCACTTTTGCGGCTGAACCCGTGGCTCACCCCGAACCAGCTGGACGAGGTGCAGAAGAAATTCACGGCGCACGTTTCCACCGCATCTCTGATGCAGGTTAATGAGGAAAAGTATTTTCTGCTGCGGGATGGCATCCCGGTGACGGTCAAGCGGCCGGATGGCCGCACCGAAATCCGAAGCGCGGCGGTGATCGACTTCAAAAACCCGGAAAACAATCATTTCCTCGCCGTAAAAGAAATGAAGATCCACTCGCAGCTGTACCGCCGCCGTACAGACATTGTGGGCTTTGTCAATGGCATTCCGCTGCTGTTTATCGAGCTGAAAAAGCCCACCGTGGATGTGCAGAACGCCTACATAGACAATTATCGGGATTACCTCGATACCATTCCGCAGTTGTTCTATTACAATGCCTTTCTTATGCTGTCCAATGGATTGGAAGCCAAGGTGGGTACGCTTGGCAGCAAGTACGAGTTTTTCCACGAGTGGAAGCGTCTGAAGGAAAGCGATGCAGGCAGCGTGGAACTGGAAACCATGCTGCGGGGCATCTGCGAGAAAAAGACCTTCCTCGATCTGCTGGAAAACTTCATCCTTTACGACCATTCCGGTGGGCGCACCACCAAGATTCTGGCCCGCAACCACCAGTATCTCGGCGTCAACGAGGCCGTCAGTGCTTACGAGAACCGCAAGTTAAAAGACGGCAGGCTGGGTGTGTTCTGGCACACGCAGGGGTCTGGCAAGAGTTATTCGATGGTCTTTCTGGCGCAGAAGATCCGGCGCAAGTTTGCAGGCTCGCCCACCATTGTGGTGCTGACCGACCGTGACGAGCTGAACCGGCAGATCAGCGATACCTTTGAAAACTGCGGTCTGCTGGGCAAAACCAAGGCTTCGCAGTTCATTGCATCCAGCGGTACAGACCTTGTAAAAAAGCTGCGGGGCAACCCCAGCTTTGTGTTTACCCTGATTCAGAAGTTCAATCTGCCCAAGGAGCCGCCCATCTACCCGGATCACGACATTCTGATTTTGTCGGATGAAGCCCACCGCAGCCAGTACGGCATTTTTGCAGACAACATGATGCACCTGCTGCCCACGGCATCCCGCATCGGCTTTACCGGTACGCCGCTTCTGGCGGATGATCATATCACGGAACGCACCTTTGGCGGATACCTGTCGGTGTATGACTTCAAGCGGGCGGTGGAGGACGGCGCAACGGTGCCGCTGTATTATGAGAACCGCGCGGATAAGATCGCCCAGTTGGACAAGCCGGAGATCACCGGGCGGATCCTGGATGCCATTGAAGCAGCCGACCTTGATCCTTCGCAGGAGGAAAAGCTGGAACGAGAATTTGCCAAGGAGATCCATATTCTCACCGCAGATGAACGGCTGCGCTCCATTGCAAAGGATTTTGTGGAGCATTACTCTGACCTTTGGACCAGCGGCAAGGCGATGTTCGTCTGTCTGAATAAGGTTACCTGTGTGCGGATGTACAACTATGTGCAGGAATGCTGGCAGGCAAAGATCAGGGAGCTGGAAGCCCGGCAGGGCACAGTGACCCAGCAGGAAGCACAGGAGCTTGCCCGTAAACTGGCATGGATGAAAGAAACCGAAATGGCAGTGGTGATCAGTCAGGAGCAGAACGAGGTGCAGACCTTCAAAAAGTGGGGACTGGATATTTTGCCGCACCGTGCCAAAATGGAAAAGCGGGAGCTGGATAAAGAATTCAAGGACAGCAAGAATCCGTTCCGGGTGGTGTTCGTCTGTGCCATGTGGCTGACGGGCTTTGATGTAAAGTGTCTGTCCTGTCTGTATCTGGACAAGCCGTTGAAAGCCCATACCCTGATGCAGACTATTGCTCGTGCAAACCGTGTTTCGGAGGGCAAGAGCAACGGCCTGATCGTGGACTATATTGGTATCGTAAAGGCGCTGCGCAAGGCTCTGGCAGATTATACGGTCAGCAAGAACAGCTCGGCGGGCGTTGATCCAACGGTGGATAAAACGGAGCTGATCCAGCGCATCCGCACGGTCATCGAAAAAACGGACGGCTTTCTGGCAGAACACGGGTTCCGGCTGCAGGAATTGGTGGACGCACAGGACTTTGAAAAGATGAGCCTTGTACAGGATGCAGTCAACGCGATGTGCGAGACGTTGGAAACCAAGAAAACCTTCCAGACCTATGCGTCTGAACTGGCGCGGCTGTTCCGCTACGCAGACCGTGACGATGTGGACGATGCCGTGCGCGCCCGGAAAAACGCAATTCTCGCCATCTACGAGGGCTTGCAGCAGAAGCGAAAACACGCGGACAATACCGACCTGATGGTGCAGATCAACGGCATCGTCAACGAGTACATCCATGTGGAAAAGCCGGATCAGGAGGCTGTACCTTCCCGGCAGTTTGACATCAGCAAAATTGATTTTGACTTGTTGAGCCGGGAGTTCGCCCACACCCGGCGGAAGAATCTCTTGCTGCGCGATCTGGATGAACTGGTGAATCAGCAATTGGCGAAAATGTTGTTTGCAAACCCGCAGCGCATTGATTATTATGACCGCTATCAGGAGATCATCGATGCCTACAATGCGGAGCAGAACCGTGCGACCATCGAGAAAACCTTCATGGATCTGATGGAGCTTGCAAGTTCACTGGACACGGAGCAGCAGCGCTATGTGCGTGAGGGCTTTTCCAGCGATGAGGAACTTTCAGTGTACGATTTGCTGTTTTCGGAGAATCTCACAAAGCAGGAAATTGAAACGATCAAGAAGGTGTCTGTGGACTTGTTGACAAAAATCAAACAGCAGATTGCCAAACTCGACCATTGGACGGACAAGCAGGAAACTAAGGCGATTGTGGATAACCTGATCCGTAAGACCCTTTGGCAAGAACTTCCCAATAGCTATGATGTAAGCGATATCCAGACCTACCAGAAGAAAATCTACGAGTATGTATATATGCGCTACCCGGAAGTAGCATAACGCAAAAATCACCCCAGAGAGAACGCACAAGAGGCTATTCTCTCTGGGGTGATTGCGTATCAAATCATCTGAAAATGCCGCAATGCCTCCACAATCGCATCCTCTTTTTCCTTCGGACACTTAGGAGGAGAAAGTTTGAAAAAACAGACGGGCGGGTGTGAAAGCGGGTAAATCGACATGGAAAAGATCAAAGCGGATGCTTCCCGAAAAACTGCTGGGCAATTCCATCCAGCTGTGCGGTGATTTGCCGAAAATCCTGATTGAGATCCAAGGTGCGTGCACCGATCTGATTGCCGCCTAAGTTGAAGAGACAATTCGGCGTGATGGCTTCCTGCGTTTTGGCGTAGACTAGCAGCCCGGAAACGTTTCCAGTATGGGCAGCATCCTGATTTTTAACGTAGGTGTAGATCTGGTAGAGGTTGGCAGAATGCAGGGTCTCTTTATTAAACTGCTGCTGCAATGTCTGGCTGTAATACTTGGCATCCAGAATGAGAACTTTTTCGCGAAAACGCAGAAAAATATCGGTTTGCATGGCAGGGAGAAACCGCAGCATGGCAGCATCGTGCTCTCCCACAAGATCCCATTTGACCTGCGCAGCCTTGACCTCAGTAAGGTAGGGATGATTTTGTCGGTAATACTCCAGAATAAAGCGTTCGTACAGCTTTGCCATGCGTTCATCCGAAAATGCTGTCATTTTATAGCTGCCGTTTTCGGTGGTCTGCAGCATATCGTGCAGCACGAAATAGCAGAGATTCAACAGCATCTCGTAATTCTGGTTGCTCCGCTGATAATGTAACTGCTTCCATGGGATTTGAGAGGGAAGCAGTGCAGAAACCGTGTCCAGAAACAGAAGCGCTTTCTTCAATTCCACTTTGCGCTCAGTAGAAACATTCTTATCCCGAAGCAGCACATGCAGGGTGGTTTTCAGAATCTGGTTATACAGGTTATCCTCGGAAAGCTCGTCAAAGGTACAGGCGACCTGTGGCTTGTGCTGGATACGGGTCTTAATGGTCTGCGGAAGATCCAGCTTTCCACGCAAAACTGACCGGGTCTCGCTTCGGGAAACATATTCTCGATAGAGCCCCTGCTTCAGCTGCCGGGAAACACCCTTTGCAAGGATGGCAGCAAACAAATCGTCGATACGCTCAAACTTTTCCGAGGCGATGCACTGATAATCCTGCTGCTGCAGCACCTGATAGGCGTAGGAGAGCATGTAGTAGATGTTCTGGATAAAGATCCCTTTGTCAGTCGTCATTGAAAACACCACGCAGATTCTTTTCCCAACGGTGCAGTTTGTCGGGCGCGTCGAACCAGTATTCTGCCAGCGTAGGCAGAAGGTCAAACTCCACCACAGAGCGCATCCAGTCAGTGGTGCAGGCAGCAGGGTCGGCCAGACAAAAGTAACTGTGACCAACACGAAATCCGGGACCGAGGGAGGCATCTGTGGTAATTTCCCGGTTCAATGCCTTGATCTGTTCCACCAGAGCATTGAAGGTTTCATTGTCAAGCGCAGATTGATATTTCTGGAATCCATCGGAGGTGAACGCCGGTTCGATCTCGAAGAAACTGAAGCGTCTGCGCAGTGCATAGTCGATCATGGCCAGGCTGCGGTCGGCAGTATTCATCATACCGATAATGTACAAATTTTCCGGGACATAGAAGGGCATCCCGTTATAGGCCAGTGTGATCTTTTCGCCCCGATGGTCGCTTTCAATCAGCATCATCAGCTCGCCGAAGATCTTGCTCAGGTTGCCCCGGTTGATCTCATCGATCAGGAAAAAGTATTCTCGGTCGGGGTCGTTGGAAGCCTTCTGGCAGAAGCGGTAAAATACACCCTCTGTCAGCTTGAAGCCGGAGCCGTCCGGCCGGTAGCCCAGCATGATATCCTCGTAGGAGTAATTCTGGTGGAACTGAACAAACTCAACCCGGGAGGAATCAGCTTGACCCATTATAGAGTACGCCAGCCGTTTGGCAGCATAGGTCTTTCCAACGCCGGGTGCACCTTGCAGAATGATATTTTTCTTGTGGCGTAGCAAAGAAACCAACACTTCATAGCGTTGCTCACTCAGAAAAACATCGTGCAGAAAATCAACTCTGGTGTAGCTGTCGGCAGATGCCTGCCGGACGGGAGCAGGGTTTTCATCCCGGATCAGATCCAGAATAAAGTTGTACTCACCCTCCGAGAGCTTGAACAGGCTTCCGTTCGGCTGTACGAAGAACTCCATTTTCTCCAGCTCAGGGAAAGCCTTCAGTACAGCATAGTCAATGGGGGAAGTCAGGCTCTCGGTCTTTTCAAAATAAATCTCTTTGCCGTTGCTTTCCTGTGTGATCTTGGCCAGAGCTACCACTCGCTTTACCGGATTGGCCTCATAGCCGATCACTAGATCCCCGGCTTTTGCATCGAGGAAATTCTGGAAAATCCTGCGCTTGTTCCCGTTGTCATTGTACAGCGTATAGGTCTGCTCTTCGCCGACCCGCAGACTGGAATAACTCCAGATCTTAGGATTGGCAGTCAGCCACCAGTAGTGGCGTGAAGGTGCTTCACAGGCGGCAGCGGCAGCCGGTACTTTCGAGAGGTCGGCTTTTTTCAGAGCCTGTAAAAGCTCATCTCGCAAGCGCCAGATGTAAGTGCCATCCGCCTTTGTGCTGGCATTTTTGCCCACATATAAAATGGGCCACCAACGCATATTTTTGCTGTCGCGGGGCATGCAGCGGCAGCTAGTCTTTTCTGCCACCCGCTGTGCAAGATGGTAGGAGTTGGAGATGTAGAAGTTGCTGGTTTCACCGTATTTAATGGCAAGCTGTTTGCAGGTGGCCTGCCCGCCGTAATCCAGCATACATTTCATCACCCGCAAAGCCTCCGAGGTAAAAACCGAGGTGTCTTGCAGCAAAGCACTCCACTGTGCGGTTGTAATGCCCGGGTCATACTCACTTTCAGCAGGAAACCATCCGGCCTGCATCTGTGATGTCTTTTGTTCGGCAAGGTAGAAACGGCTCAGATAAAAGCCCAGATCAATGGCAGCGATATTCCAGTGTGTGTCTGGCCAGTATTTTCCGGCAGGGGCTGCTTCAATGGCACTGCGGATCATCTGGGTGATGGCAGCATTTTGGCTCAGTGCCGCCCGCAGCTCATCATAAAGGCGGTAGCTGTTTAGCAGCGATTCTACGGAACCATCCCGCTTGGGCGGAGCATCGAAGTTCAGCGCATCCGAGATGTCACGGGCAACGGAATAGCGGTAGATATAATATTGATCCGGATACCGGAGCCACAGATAGACGCTGATGGCACTGGTGTTCTGGTAGTGGTTATTCCAACTGCCGTCGTTGTATTTTGTGCGTATTTCTTCGGTGGCAGCCTGAAATGCAATAATGCGCTGGGAAAGTTCGGTGGATTCATCAAACAAGCTGCGGAACATTGCGCGTGTTGCTTCACAGTCCGCTGCTGCGAAATTCAGGATCATCGCACGGGGATAGGCATAGCCGGTATCCAGAAGCGAAAAGACCTTTGCAGTGGCTTCCTTGAACATTTCACCAAAATCTGCCGCGTCAATATTCCAATGGTCGTGGAAATGCTGCGCGGCTTCCCATTTGAAATCTTCAACATGAGGCCAATGCTTCGGGAAATAGGTCTGGTATCCGCCCAAAACAGGCTCCAGTTTTGCAAGATCGATCATGACGGCTCCCTCCGAAAACAAAAAGTCTTTAAGATATTGTACCACGATAAAAATAGAAACACCATATTCCAACAAAAGAAAATGCCCGCCTGAAAATCAGACGGGCATACAGTAAATCAAATCATTTGAAAATGCTTCAATGCTTCCACAATCGCATCCTCTTTCTCCTTCGGACACTGAGGTTGCTTTGCATTCTCGTTTTTCGCTTTATGGTAATTCTCCCGCTCGATGATGCCGTACTTCTGCTTCACCTGTGCGATATAGAGATTGGATACCTTCAACTGATGGTGTTCCCACACATAATCCCGAATCTCGTTGTAAGTCGCCTTGCTCTCTGCGGCAGTCACATCCAGCTCATCCATACTGACGTCCACCTCGATATGCCGCTCGACATGGAGTTTGGTCAAAAGGAGAACCGCTTCGCAATGCCGTGTTCTTGGAAACAGATCCACCGGCTGCACCTTCTCTGCGTGATATCCATTTTGTTCCAGCCATGCAGCATCTCTTGCGGCGGTGGCGGGGTTGCAGCTGACGTAGACCACCCGGCGGGGAGACATGCGCACGACAGCGGAAAGGGTGGCTTCGTCGCAGCCCTTGCGGGGTGGGTCCAGCATTACGATGTCCGGGTGAAGGCCCTCAGCGGCAAGGCGGGTGGCGGCCTGACCGGCATCTGCGCAGAAAAATCGGCTCTTTGCGGCCACATCTGCACCCATGCGGGCAGCGTTAGCCTTGGCACTTTCAATGGCTTCCGGTACGATCTCCACACCGATCAGCTCACGGCAGTGCGCTGCCATGGAAAGACCAATGGTGCCCATGCCGCAGTAGAGGTCCAGCAGCAGGTCGTCCGGGGTAAGCTGAGCATACTGGGCGGCAATGCCGTAAAGCTGCTCGGCAGCAAGGGTATTGACCTGATAGAAGGAAAGCGGGCCAAGCTGCACCGGAACACCGCACAGGGTGTCTTCAATATACCCCTGCCCATACAGGGTGTGGGTCTCGGTGCCAAGGATCACGTTGGTGTTTTTAGCATTTACGTTCAGCAGGATCGTGGTGATCTCTGCAAATTGAGCTTTCAGCCGGGTGCAAAGCTCTTCAGCGGAGGGCAGCTTGGCACGGGTGCAGACAAGGCAGACCATGATCTGGCCACTGTGAGCGCCGCGCCGCAGAAAGATATGACGCACAAGGCCCCTGCCGGTCTCCTCGCTGTACGGCTGGATGCCCTTTTCTGCAAAAAAAGCACACAATGCGTTGCCGATCTCATTCAGCACACCGGGCTGCAGGCGGCAGTCCGGGCAGGGGACGATGCGGTGGGTGCGCCCGGCGTAGAAGCCGATACAGGGCTTACCGCTTTTGTCTACGCCCACCGGGAACTGCACCTTATTGCGGTAGCGGTTCACTTCCGGCGAACCCACAATGGGCAGAACAGGCACATCCAATCCTCCGATGCGGGCAAAGGCATCTGCAACATTCTCCTGCTTGGCGCGCAACTCGGCAGCATAGTCCAGATGCCGCAGGCTGCAGCCGCCGCAGGGGCCTGCCACGGCACAATCCACCGGGATACGGTCCGGCGAAGGAGTGAGCACCTCGTCCAGAATACCGAAGGCGTAGCGCTTGCAGTCCTTA
The DNA here is from genome assembly GCF_003603005.1 of Faecalibacterium sp. AF27-11BH. Classification (NCBI taxonomy): domain Bacteria; kingdom Bacillati; phylum Bacillota; class Clostridia; order Eubacteriales; family Oscillospiraceae; genus Faecalibacterium; species Faecalibacterium sp. AF27-11BH. The sequence goes on along the minus strand of NZ_QVGS01000014.1, from coordinate 43,674 downwards.
ACGATGCGCACCCGGGCTTCGTCGCCGGGGGCGGCACCGGGAATAAACACGGTCTCACCGTCTGGGCTGTGTGCTACGCCGCTGCCATCGCTGGAAAGACGCTCTACGCGCAGGGTGAGAACTTGATTTTTCTGTAAGGGCATGAAGGGTCTCCTTTACTGGTGGTCGGGGCCGTCGGCGGGAGCATCAGCCTGCGCCGCAAAATACTTGCTGGGCGGCACGCCCTTGGCGCGCTTGAATACCCGCGAGAAATAGAACTGGTCAAAGAAGCCTACCGACACCGCGACCTCGGCAATGGAAAGGTTGCCTGCGCGCAGCAGCTTGCAGGCTTCGTTGATGCGGTATTCGGTAAGATAATCGATGGGGCTTTTGCCTACGTTCAGCATGAACACGCGGTACAGGTGACTGCGGGAGACACCTACGCTTTTTGCCACATCATCAATGGAAATATCGTGTGAATAATTGAACTGGATGTACTTGATGGCGTTGAGCACATACTGGCTGGAAGAGGAAGCCGTGTGCGGTTTGCCAGCGCTGGTCTCCTTCATCAGAGAAGCGATGAAGAGATAAAGGTAGCCCACCATGGCGGCTTCATCCTGCGGCTGCAGCCCGCGGGAGGAATAAATGTTGGCCAGAGCGGCACGCATCCCATCGGGGTCGTGGGTGTGATGCACCGGCGAGTCGTCGGTGAAGGGGAGCTGCGCGGCCAGTTTGTGGGCACACGCACCGTTGAAGCCTACCCAGCTGTACTCCCAAGGCTGCTGCTCATCGGCAGTATACCGGATCAGCTGGCTTGGCCGGGCAAAAAACAGCTGACCCTGGCTCACTTCCCAGGTGCGCCCGCCCACCTCGAATACGCCCTTGCCGGAAAGTACCAGATGGATCAGGTAATGGTCGCGGATACCCGGCCCCCATGTTTGGCCCGGAGCACAGCGTTCGATGCCGCAATTGAAGATGGAAAGCTCAATATTATTGGTATAATTTTGTTTGAAGGATTGCTTATATACATCTGCCATAGCCGCGTTTCCTCCGCTCTGTCACGTTGCGGGCAGCTTTGTGCCCGATCTTTGGTATAGTATACCACACATCTGCCCGCAAATTCAACAAAAGTACATCTTATTCTTTGAACTGGGTGCCAAAATTCGCGTTTTTTCAGCGTTGGAAATTGAAAAAAGCGGTTGGATGCATTACAATAGACGTAACATACCCATCTATCCCAAAGCAGCATATTGAGGGAGGAATCGTTATGGCAAACAGTGCGCAGCTCCGAAATGAGATCGCGGCGGGCAAATGGGACGATAAGCTCCGGGCACTGTATGGCGATGCGGCGCAGGAGATCTGTCGGCAGCGGGCACGCTACTGTGCTGCGCTGGAACAGTTTGAGCTGTACTTTGGGCCGGGCAGGCAGGTGCAGGTTTATTCGGCACCGGGCCGCGCAGAGCTGGGCGGCAACCACACCGACCACCAGCACGGTTATGGCCTTGCGGCGGCTGTCACGCTGGATCTTGTGGCCGTGGCTGCGCACAATACAGACGGCTACGTGCGGGTCAAATCCCGCGGGTTCAACAAGCTGGATGTGATCGACCTGACCGTGGAGGGGCCGCAGGAAGGGGAGAGCACCCACTCGGCCAGCCTGATCCGCGGCATTGCCGAGGGCTTCCGCGCGGCAGGCAAAGCGGTGGGCGGCTTTGATGCATACACGGCCAGTGATGTGCTGCGCGGCAGCGGCCTTTCCAGTTCTGCTGCCTTTGAAATGGGCATGGCTGCCATCTGGAACGGAGAATATGGCTGCGGTCTGGCCCCGGCGGAGCTGGCAAAGATCTGTCAGTATGCGGAGAATACCTATTTTGGCAAGCCCAGCGGCCTGCTGGATCAGCTGACCAGCGCAGTGGGCGGCATTATCTTTGCGGATTTTGCAGACCCCCAGCAGCCGGTTCTGGAAAAGATCCACGCCGACGGCCTGCTGCCGCCGGGCATGAGCCTGTGCGTTACCGATACGCGCGGCAGCCACAGCGAATTGACCGGTGAGTTTGCAGCCATCCGGCAGGAGATGGAGCAGATCGCAGCGTTTCTTGGCAAAAAGGTGCTGGGACAGGTGACGGAGAGCGCATTCTGGGCAGCACTGCCTGCGCTGCGCAAAGCCTGCGGCGACCGCGCGGTGCTGCGCGCCATCCACTATTTTGAAGAGAACGCTCGCACCCTTGCCCAGAGGGACGCGCTGCAGGCCGGGCAGTTTGCTGTCTTTGCAGCGCTGGTGCTGGAAAGCGGACGCGCATCCTTTGCGCTATGCCAGAATGTCTACTGCAGCACCGATGTGCGGCATCAGGGGCTTTCGGTGGCACTGGCGCTGAGCCAGAGTATCCTGCAGGGCAGCACGGGAGCCTGGCGGATGCAGGGCGGCGGCTTTGCAGGCACCATTCAGGCGTATGTTCCCCAGAGCCTGCTGGAACGCTATCACAGCGAGATCGAGCGGATATTCGGCAAGGGCAGCTGCTACATTCTGCGTCTGCGGGAGCAGGGGGCAGTGAAAGTGATCTGAAAACAAAAACGCATCTGCAAGATTTTGCAGATGCGTTTTTTGCTATGCTTTATACGGCTGGGAAAGTTCAGAAAACCGGTTTCGGGCCGGGAGCGGACTGAGCCTGCTCTTTCTCTTCTTCCCGGCGCTGCTGATCCGAGATATACTGCACCATGTCCCGCTCCTCGTGGGAAAAATGGAACAGGTCTGCGATGGTATCGTAGGCGCTCACCACGAAGTTGAAGCCTGTCTTTACCACATTGAACAGCAGCATGGGCACAAAGGTGAAAGAAAGTGAGATCAATCCGCCGCTAAAGAAAAGATCGTCCAGACGCAGATTGCTGAAGAAAAGATCCAGCGCATCGCCCAGCGGCCCGCCGCCGGAAATACTGCGCAGTTCTTCTTCGGAAACAGAAATGTATGAATGCGGCATCTGAAGGTTTTTCATGGAGAAAGCTCCTTTCTGACAAGATCGTTCCGGGAATGGGGTCAAACTCAGGCGGCAGCGGTTTCCTCGGCCTGAGCGGCATCAAAGCTCGGCATGGGGTTCACGATCTGATCGTAGATGCTTGTAACGGTACGAATGACGTTCATGACCTGCGAATAGACATAGACACCGGCCAGACCGGCAACGCCCACAGAAGCGATACGGCTCCAGGTGTTCATCTTATCCCAGGTGTGATAGAAGGTGCCGGACAGGCTCAGACCATTCGACAGACCGGACTGCACACGGCCTGCGATGTACCAGAAGGAATAGTTGCTCATCAACACGAACAGGTTGATCGCTGCATTCTGGCAGAATGTAGCAAACTGATCGGTGTTGAAATAAATATCGTGATTAAAGGCTGAGCCAAGGTAGATGGACTGACCGCCATCCAGATAGGTCATTTCTTCTTCGGAGATAACGGCATAGGAAGCCGGTAAAAGCATGGTATTCTGATTGGGATGATCCATGGTGGAAGAACTCCTTTCCGTAGTGGAATCTGCACAAAGGCAGACAATAATACTATCTGAATTGTAACATAACTGTGTCCAAATAACAAGAGCAGAGATGTGCAAAATCATGATACATTTGTGAATAAACTGTTACGGAAAGACGGTGAAATCACGAATATCAGCCCAAAAATGCGCAATATGTCCAGAATCTGGTCCTGAAAAAATGTTCTGTAGAAAAAGCAAAAGCGCCTGCACATTCCGGGTGCAGGCGCTTTTATGGGGAGAAAATGATCGGGGAATTACTGTGCCCGTTCGTAGAGCACGGTCAGCTGCGCAATGTGCCCGGCCAGTGCTTCCGGCAGGGGACAGGTGAGCCGCCACTGCCAGTTGGAGCCTTGGGTGCTGGGAGTGTTGATGCGGGCCTCACTGCCCAGATGCAGCCAGTCCGCCAGAGGGATCACAGCGGTATCCGATACACTGGCAAGGCAGGCACAGATCATGGCCTCGGTCAGCTCTTCCGGCTGGCAGCGCAGGTAGCGGCAGGCATAGGCCACATCCTCGGCACTGGCGTTGGTACGCCAGCCTTCGGTGGTCACATTGTCGTGGGTGCCGGTGTACACCACGCTGTTGCGGTGGTAGGTGTGGGGTAGGTAATTGCCGGATTCCCGGCTGTCAAAGGCAAACTGCATGATCTTCATGCCCGGGTAGCCGCTGGCAGAAAGCATGGCCTTGACCTCCGGGGTCAGGTAGCCAAGATCCTCGGCAATGATGCCGCCCTCGCCAAGGTTTTCGTGCATGGCGTTGATAAAATCGCGGTCAGGGCCTTTTTCCCAGTGGCCGCCCGTCGCCGTTTTGTTCCCGGCGGGAATGGAGTAATAGCTCTCGAAGCCGCGGAAGTGGTCGATGCGCACCACATCGTAAATGGAGGTGGCGTGCTTCATGCGCTGCTTCCACCACGCAAAGCCGGTGGCCTTGTGAACAGGCCAATCGTACAGCGGATTGCCCCATAGCTGACCATCCGCTGCAAAGGCATCCGGCGGGCATCCGGCAACCTGCGTCAGGTGCATCTGGCCATCGGTCTGGAACAGTTCCGGGTGGGTCCACAGATCGCTGGAATCCGGGCTGACATAGATGGGAATATCGCCCACCAGACGGACGCCCTTGCCGTTGGCGTAAGCCTTCAGGGCGTTCCACTGGGTGTAGAAGAAGAATTGCACCGCCTTGTAGTAATCCACCGCACCGGCGAGACGCTGTTTTGCGGCAGCAATGGCTTCCGGTTTGCGGCAGCGCAGGTCATCCGGCCAGTCGGCAAGGCCGGCCTGCCCCTGTTCGGCCTTGACAGCCATAAACAGGGCGTAATCCTCCAGCCAGAAGCTCTGCGCCTCGCAGAAGGCTTCATAGGAGGGGGAGGGGGCTGCCAGCAGGCGGTCGGCTGCCTTTTTCAGGATCACAGGCCGCTCGTTGTACAGTGCGCCGTAGTCGATGGGGCCTACAGGCCGTGCGGCGGGCACTTCATCGGCCGTCAGCAGACCGACGTCGGCCAGCAGGCGGTAGTCAATGAAGTAGGGGTTACCGGCAAAGGCGGAAAAGCTCTGATAAGGGCTGTCGCCGTAGCCGGTGGGGCCGATGGGCAGGATCTGCCAGTAGGTCTGCTTTGCATCGGCCAGAAAATCCACGAATGCAAAGGCCTCTTTTCCCAGCGTACCGATGCCAAAAGGCCCCGGCAGACTGAAAACGGGCATCAAAATGCCGCTTGCACGCATAGTGTGCGCACCTCCTTAGCCCTTGACAGCACCTGCCACAACGCCCTCAATGATGTACTTCTGGCAGGTCATGTACAGGATGATGATGGGGATAATGGCAATGATGATGCAGGCCATCATGGGAGCCAGCTCCACACGGCCGTAGCCGCCGCGGAAGTACTGGATGGCCATGGGAATGGTGCGGTATTTCTTGATGTCCAGCACCAGAGTGGGCAGCAGGTAGTCATTCCACACCCACATGGTCTCGAGGATGGCGGTGGAGATCATGGTAGGCTTGAGGATGGGGAATACGACCTTGAAGAAGATCTGAATGGGGTTGCAGCCATCGATCATGGCCGCTTCCTCAATTTCCATGGGCACGCTCTTCATGAAGCCGGTGAACATGAACACGGCCAGACCGGCACCGAAGCCCAGATAGATGATGCAGATGTTCCACGGGGTGTTCAGATTGAGCTGGTCAGCGGTCTTGGACAGGGTGAACATGACCATCTGGAAGGGCACGACCATGGAGAACACGATCAGCAGGTTCATGAACTTGCTCAGCTTATTGTTCACGCGGGTGAGGTACCAACCGGTCATGGAGCAGCACAGCAGGATCAGCGCCACACTGGTAACGGTGATGACAAGGCTGTAGCCAAGGCTGGAAAGGAAGCCCATCTTGGTGACACCGTAAACGTAGTTGCTCAGGCCCGCAAAGGTCTCGGCGGTGGGCAGCTTGAACACGGTGGAGGTGGTAAAGCTGCCCTCGACCTTCAAGCTGTTCAGCAGGATCAGCACGATGGGGTAGATCCACAGCAGACTCAGCAGCGTCATGATGACGGTGAGGATGTTATCCCACATTTTTTTCTGTTTAGGCATTACTGCTGCACCTCCTTGGAACGGGTAAAGTGGAGCTGGATCAGAGAAATGACCACGACGATCAGGAAGAACACCACAGCCTTCGCCTGACCAATGCCCTTCCACTGGGCACCGGAACGGCCATAGAAGGTGTTGTAGATGTTCAGGGCCAGCATTTCACTGGCGTTGGCGGGTTCGCCTGCGGTCAGGGCAACGTTCTGGTCGAACAGTTTGAAGCTGTTGGTCAGGGTCAGGAAGGTGCAGATGGTCACGCTGGGCATGACCATGGGAATTTTGATCTTGAACAGGATCTCGCGGTCGTTGGCACCGTCGATCTTGGCGGCTTCGATCAGGTCGCCGGGCACGCTCTGCAGGCCGGCAACGTAAATGATCATCATGTAGCCGATCTGCTGCCAGCACATCAGGATCACCAGGCCCACAAAACCAGCCTTGGCGTCCAGCGCCAGCAGAGGTTTCTGCAGGTTGGCCAGCACACCGTTGAGCAGGATCTGCCAGATGTAGCCCAGCAGGATGCCGCCGATCAGGTTGGGCATGAAGTAGACGGTACGGAAGATGTTGGTGCCGCGGATGCCGCGGGTGAGCACCAGCGCAATGGCAAAGGCGCAGACGTTGATGAGCACGGTGGATACTACAGTGAACGCTGCGGTAAAGCCGAAGGCGTGCAGGAAGGTGGAATCCTGAAATACGTTGATGTAGTTCTGGATGCCCACAAAGGTGGTCTTGCTAACAGTAGTGAACCGCTGGAACGAAAGGTAAATGCCCCAGATGAAGGGCCAGATAAAGCCGATGATGAACGCGAGCAGCGTGGGCAGCACGAACACCGGCCAATATTTGCTGATGGCTTTTTGCATGATGTACCTCCTATATGCGGAGTGGTTAACAAAAAAGGGGAGGCGGGGCGAACTTCTTCGCCCGCCTCCCTGTTCAGTTCTTTTTTATAGACCGATCAGGAGCTTAGCCGTTTGCCAGCTTGTATTCCTTAGCCCAGCCATCGACGAAGGCGGTCACAACGCCGTCCCAGTCGCCGGTGCCTGCTGCGTAAGCAGTCAGAGCGCTGCCCACGCCGTTCTTCCACTCCTCGGAAGGCATGGTGGAGAAGCACCAGTCCACACTGGTCTTGCCGTCGGCCACATACTGGTTTGCAATGGTGATCAGGGGGTTGGTGGAGTCCTTAGCCTTCTTGAAGGGGATGACGAAGCCCATCTTGTCAGCCATCGCGCTGGTGCCGGCCTCAGAGGTGACGCACCAGTACAGGAAGTCCAGAGTAGCCTGAATATCGGCATCAGAAGAGTTGTTGTTCACGCACCAGAAGTTCTCGGAACCGGTGCACAGGCCCTGATTCTCCTCGCCATCCACGCCGATGTAGATGGGCAGCATACCCAGGTTGTCGCCGCCCAGATCCTTCACGTCATTGTAAGCCCAAGTGCCGTTCTGGTAGAACACAGCCTTCTTGCCCACAAACTCAGCCACAGCGTCGTTGCCGGTCTTGGAAGCCAGCAGGGTGGGGTCACAGGTGGAATCGGTGATGTACAGATCCCAAATCTGCTTATAGTTGTCCAGATAGGTGCCCTTGATGGCGTCGGTAGAGCTGATGCCGTCTGCCTTGTACTCGTAGTAGATGGGCAGGTTTGCCAGATGGGTCTTGAAGCGCCAGTCAGAAGAACTGTCCATGCCGGCAGAAGTGAAAGCACCGTCCACGCCCAGCTCAGCCTTGCGTGCCTGAATATCGTCAGCGACCTTCTTCAGATCGGCAAAGCCCTTGATGTCGTCCTGGGTATAGCCAGCGGCGGTCAGCAGTTCCTTGTTGTAGATGATGCCGTAGGTCTCGAGGACGTAGGCGATGGCAGCCACAGCGTCGCCATCCTTCAGTGCGAAAGAGTCGCTGGTCAGCTCACCGTACAGCTGGCTGCCGGACAGATCGTAGCAGTAATCCTTCCAGTTTGCCAGACCAACAGGGCCGTTCACCTGGAACAGGGTGGGAGCCTCGCTCTTCTCCATCTCGCTCATCAGGGTGGTCTCGTACTGGCCGGAAGCGGCGGTGACAACGGTCACAGGCACGCCGGTCTCCTTGGTGTACTCAGCGGCCAGATCCTGCCAATCCTGATCCTGCTCGGGCTTGAAGTTCAGGTAGTAGACCTTGCCGTCTGCCTTTGCAGCGGTGCTGGAAGCAGCGGTAGAGCTGGCAGCAGAGGAAGCGGTGCTGCTGGAGGAGCCGCCGCAGGCAGCCAGACCCAGAGCAGCGGCGGAAACGCCAGCGGCCTTCAGGAAGTTACGACGAGTGATCATTTTCTTCATAATAAGTTCTCCTTCTTATTAAAAATAAACTATTCAAAATCTCCGTCCCCTGACGGAGGGAAAACAAAATTTAAATCGCCCTTACGCTTTCGCCCTGCTGCAACTCCGGCTGCAAGGTGATGGTCTGGGCCGGTGCACCGTGCTCGATCTGCCGCACCAGCAACTCAATGCTCTGCAGCGAGATCTGTTCACTGGGCTGCACAACGGTAGTCAGAACAGGCACACAGTAACGGGACATTGTGATGCCGTCAAAGCCGATCACCGAGACATCCTCCGGCACCCGCAGCCCGGCGCTCGCCAGCGCGCGGATGGCACCTAAGGCGATCACATCGCTCATGGCGAACAGGGCGGTGAAGTCGGCCCGGCGGGCCAGCAGGCTGTTCACGGCGTGATAGGCAGACTCAAAATCGTAGTTGGACAGGCCGTACAGCTTATCGCTGAACAGGATGCCTGCGTCCTGCATCGCCTGCTGTGCACCCTCGCGGCGCATCACGCTGGGATAACTGGTGACCGGACCACCCAGCACTGCGATCTTACGATGCCCTTGCTGGATGAGGTAGTCCACAGCAGTGTAGGCTGCAGCGCGGTCATCCACGCCCACCATGGAAAGATTGGGAAAGTCCAGCTCGTCGGAGACCAGTGTGGTCAGCACCGAGGGGACTGTGATGTTGGCAAAGCCTTTTTTGAAGTTGGCTACGCTGCCGCCCAGAAAGATCATACCTTTGGGCTTGATCTCCCGCAGGATCTTTTCGGCGGCATCGATCTCGTTGGCGTTTTCATCCAAATAGGAAACGATGCCATTGTAGCCATACAGGGTGGCGGCCCGCTGCAGCTGGACTAAGAAGTCCGAGAAGAAGAGATTGCGGGTGCCTTTGACCACGAACACCAGACTGCGGGACTGCTGGATCTTCAGCTGCCGTGCATTGGTGTTGGGCACGAACCCGGCCTCCCGCATTACCTTGAGTACATGCTCCTTGGTCTCGGGCCGGACATCGGGCCGGTCGTTGATGACACGAGAAATGGTGCTTACCGAGCAGCCGCTGATCCGGGCAATGTCCTTAATGGTCAGATTCGGCATTTTGTCGGAGTACCTCACTTTCGGTAATAGATTCGGGAACGTTGTCGGGAACGTTTTCAGTAGCTATAGTATGGCATAATTTGCATAAAAAATCAATAACCCAAAAGTGTTTTCGTGAAAATTGCATAGCATTCTGAGCTGCTTTTGTGCAGATTGAATTGCGCGCAAATCAAAATGTGCCGACAGTTCCGCAAATTCCCGGTACAAATCAGAAACAACCGGTAAAACCGTACCGATTTGTAACTTTTCAACATAGAGCAGTGGTTTTATAAAAGGAGAAAGAAAAAAAGCGCTCCCACCTTGTCATCGGTGAGAGCGCTTTGCTGATTGCTGATTATTTTGATTGAGTTGATTCTTTAAAGATTAGTCACTGACGTAGGGCATCAGAGCAACGTGACGAGCACGCTTGATGGCGATGGTCAGTGCGCGCTGATGATAAGCGCAGGTGCCGGTCACACGGCGGGGAATGATCTTTGCACGCTCAGAGACGTACTTACGCAGACGGGGCACGTCCTTGTAATCGATGGTGTCGATACGATCGACACAGAAGCTGCAAACCTTCTTGCGGCCGCGACGCATGGGGCGTGCGGGGCGAGAGCCTTCGGTTCTTTCAAAAGCCATTGCTTATTACCTCCTATTGGATTTTTAACGGATTGACCGTTTCGTGTCAGAACGGCAGGTCGTCGCTGTCGTCGATGACGGCGAAGTCGTCTGCATTGCCGGCAGAGTAGCTGGGAGCTGCCTCCACAGCGGCCGGGCGGGCAGGCGCTGCATTCTGGTAGGCGGGAGCAGAATGATTCTGATAATTTGCTCCGCCGCCTGCATTGCTGTTTTTGGAGCCTGCAAAGTTGATATTGTTGGCTACCACTTCCACAGCGGTGCGGTTGTTGCCGTTCTTATCCTGATACTGGCGGGTCTGAAGACTGCCTTCAATGGCGATCAGACTGCCCTTTTGGAAATACTTGCTAACAAACTCGGCCTGCTGACGCCATGCAACGATATCGATGAAATCGGCCTGACGCTGCTCGCCCTGACGCGCAAAATTGCGGTCACAGGCAATGCGGAAGCTGCACACATTGGTACCCTGCGGGGTGGTGCGCAGTTCGGGATCCGCCACAAGACGGCCCATGATGGCAACAACATTCAACATTTTACGGTCTCCCTTTCTGTCACAGAAGAATTACTCCTCGTGAGCAATGATCAGGCTGCGCATAACACCTTCGGTGATCTTGTACACACGGTCCAGCTCAGCAGGGAAGCTGGGCTCGCTGGTGAAGTCGATCACGGTGTAGACGCCTTCCTCCTCGTCGTTGATGGGATAGGCCAGACGGCGCTTGCCCCACTCGTCGATGGAATCGATCGTACCGTTAGCCTCGATCAGGGACTTGAACTTACCAACCAGAGCGGCGGTAGCCTCCTCGTCGAGAGCGGCGCTGGTAATCAGCATGGTTTCGTACTTTGCCATTTTGTAGCACCTCCTTTTGGACTTAAGGGTCCTGCAATCACAGGACCAAGGGTACACACAAAACGCGGCATCGCGCCTTGTGTGCGGCGTGTCTGTTCAGACAGCAATTTATTATAGCAAGCTGTGTGGATTCTGTCAAGCTTTTTCCGAAAAAAGATATAATAAAAAATATTTTGATTTTTTTGTGAAAGAGGAATATAATATAGTGGCTTTCAGAGGATGAACGGCAGGGCAGCCGGGGAACGGCCGTCTCTCTGCTCTCTGTTATCCATCTTCGGAAGGAATGTATATATGGTTCTGGGAATTTTATAGTAAAGGAAGGATTCTTTGTGTATTCGGTTTTCCGTAACCTGGCAATCATCATCCTCAGCGCAAAGTTCTTTGGTCTGGTGGCCCGCAAGTGCAAGGCCCCGCAGGTGGTGGGTGAGATCCTTGCCGGTTTGATCATCGGCCCCTGTGTGCTGAATCTGGTGCAGACCAGTGATGCCATCTCCACCTTTGCAGAGATCGGCGTGGTGATGCTGATGTTCACCACCGGCCTTGGCACCAATCTGAAGGAACTGATCAAAGCCGGCCCCATCGCCACCCTGGTCGCCTGCGTGGGCGTAGCCGTTCCGCTGGTGGGCGGCACCCTGCTGTACAGTGCGTTCTACGGCTTCTCTGCCGTGGGCAGCCCTGAGTTCTATCGTGCCCTGTTCATCGGCACCATCATGACGGCCACCAGCGTGTCCATTACGGTGGCAACCCTGCAGGAGCTGGGCCACCTGAAGAGCTTTCTCGGCACCACCATCGTCAGTGCCGCCGTCATTGATGATGTCATCGGCATCGTAGTCCTCACCTGCGTACTGGGCGCAAGCTCCGGCACCGGCACGGGTCTGGGCAAGGTGCTCATTAATACGGTGCTGTTCTTTGCCACTGCCGTGGGCGTGGGCGTTGTGGCTCACTTTGCTATGACATGGCTGGACAAGCGCAATCCCCACACCCAGCGCATCACCATCGTGAGCATGGCGTTCTGCTTTGCCATGGCCTACATCGCCGAGGAATACTTCGGCATTGCAGATATCACCGGTGCCTATATCGCCGGTATCGTTCTGTGCACCATGGACGATGCCCCCTATGTGGAGCGCCGCGTGGATATCAGCAATTATATCATTTTTGCGCCCATCTTCTTTGCATCCATCGGCTTGAAGACCGACATCAGCGGCCTGACGCCGGAAATTTTCCTGTTCTGTGTCTGCTTCGTCATTGTGGCCCTCATTACCAAGATCATCGGCTGCGGCCTTGCGGCCAAGATCTGCCGCTTCAACTGGGGCGACTCCCTCAAGATCGGCGTTGGCATGATGACCCGCGGCGAGGTGGCGCTGATCGTGGCCCAGAAGGGCCTGGATGTCGGCGTGGTGGACTCGGTTTACTTTACCGCTGTGATCCTGCTGATCGTGGTGTCCAGTGTGGCAACGCCGCTGGTGCTCAAGGCACTCTTTACCAAGATGCCGCCGCAGAAGCACCCCAGTCAGGTAAATGGGTAAACAATAAAAAAGATCCTCCGACAGGTCTGCCGGAGGATCTTTTATTTTCAGGATAAGTTACAGTGTCTTGCAGAACTCCTTCAGGTAAGCGCGGAATTCTTCGCCGATCTCCGGATGCTGCAGGGCCAGCTCCACCTGAGCTTCCACCACCTTGAGCTTGTTGCCCATGTCGTAGTGCTTGCCGGTGAACTCTACGGCCGTCATGCCGCCGCGGGTGCGGGCATACTCGGCCATGGCATCGGTCAGCTGGATCTCGCCGCCTGCGCCGGGCTTGGTGTGGGCAAGGATATCGTAGATCTCCGGGGTCAGCAGCACGCGTCCCAGAATGGAGTAGTTGCTGAACTCCTGTCCCTTCTTGGGCTTCTCGATCATGTCGTCCACAAAGAAATAGTTGTCGTGGATGGGGGTGGTCTTCAGGCTGCAGTACCGGCTCACATCTTCCCATGGCACTGCGGAAACGCCTGCCACCGGGCGGCCGAACTCCTCGTAGGCGCGGATCAGCTGAGCACACACCGGGTCCTCGCCCCAGATCACGTCGTCGCCGTAGATGACAACAAAGGGATCATCGCCGGTGAAGGCCCTGGCGGTGTTCACAGCATGGCCCAGACCCAGCGTCTGCTTCTGGCGCACAAAGAGGATGTTTGCCATGTTGGCGATGCCAAGGCACTCTTCCAGAGCCTTTTCCTTGCCGGGCTTTGCCAGCTTTTCTTCCAGCTCAGGGCTGCGGTCAAAGTGATCCTCAATGATGCTCTGGTTGCGGCCCAGAATGATGAGGATATCGGTGATGCCGGAACGGACGGCCTCTTCCACCAGATACTGGATGGCAGGCTTGTCCACAATGGGCAGCATACCCTTGGGCATGGCCTTGGTAGCGGGCAGCACGCGGGTGCCAAGACCGGCGGCAGGGATGACGGCTTTGGTGACTTTCTTCATCATGATCCATATTCTCCTATTACTATTTTGAAATCCGCAATGCCAGCCTTTGCAGGCGGCATTGCAGATCAGAGCATCCCGGCCAAAGCGTCCAGATTCGGACCCATCAGCACGGTAGCGCAGGCACCCAGCACCATCAGCAGTACAAAGGCACCAATCACACCGGCGATGCTCACGCCGCCCTGCGCAGACAGGACCGCACGGCGCTGGGCAGCGTCCGGGAACTCGGCACGGATGCGCCGGATGCGCTCGGCTGCGCTTTTGCGGTACAGCCACTTGGCGTACAGGGTGCGCAGCATCACCAGTGCAAAGCTGAACACTGTCATAATGCGGGAAAGCACGACGATGGCAGTGCTGCTGATGCCCGCAGTGAGCGGACTGCCGGTGGCCTGCATCATGCTCAGCAGGGTGGGCAGGGCCACCACCAGCTCTGCGGCCAGAAAACCAAAGGCCGGCTTCCACGCCTTGCGGTAGAAGAAATAGAACGGGCCGAACACCAGCGCCGAGAAGCACATGGAAATTTTGGTGTGCTGCAGCTGCATCCGGCTGTAATCGTTCAGGTAGACGGGCGCGGCCTTGCCAATATAATCGTTCCAGTCGCTGTAAGGGATGCCGTCGATCAGCTCTTCCTTGCCAAAGGCCGCCTGCACGTTGCGGCGGGTGGGCTCCTCCACCGTCTGCTGATACTGGCGGTAAAGGTCGTTGTAATCAAAGCGTCCGTCTGCGTCGGTGCCGGGCTGGCTTTGGGTGGGCGGCTCCGGGCACTGGCTCTCCGGCGGAAGAACGGCACCGCAGCAGCGGCAGCGCTCTTCGGTGCGCAGGGTGCGCTCACCGCAGCTGGGGCAGGTGCGCAGAGCATCGTCTTTGTACGGGAACGTCCATTCATAGCCCGCGCCATGGGCGGGGGTGTGGATGCAGCGGCCAAGCTTTTCGTAGCACTCGCGGTGATAGGGTGCGCCGCAGTCCGGGCAGACCACGATATCATCGGTCAGCGCCAGCGGTCTGCCGCAGCCTTCACAGGGACAGCCATAATATTTCGGCATGATTTCCTCCTGTTGTATGGTTCATACTGGTATTATACTCCCCTGAAAGAGAAAAGAAAAGGTGAAAATCTTCAAAATTCCAGCAGGATAATCCATTTACCCCTTTACTTTAGCATAGATTCTCGGTATACTAATGAAGTATCTGTGTATAAACTGTGTCTTTTGGCAAGTACAAAGGACTTTATCTTATTTATCATTTCGAGAGGGATTTAGAGAATGATCACGATTGACGAACTGAAGGTGCAGCTTGCCGATTACGGCAAGGCGGTCAAGGACTTGGAAGAAGCCCTTGCCATTGATGCCTCCCGCAAGCGCGTGCAGGAACTGGAGCACACCATGAGCCGCCCCGGCTTTTATGATGATGCAGACCTGAGCAAGAAGGTCTTTGACGAAGTGGGCGACCTGAAGGGCAAGCTGAGCCGCTTTGAAAAGCTGCAGGGCCTGTACGATGACGCCGAGACCATGCTGGAAATGCTGGATGAAGAATACGACCCCGCCATGATCCCCGAAGCAGAGGAGTCTGTGAACGCTGTGGGCAAGGCAGTGGATGAGCTGCAGCTGATGACCATGCTGAACGGTGAGTACGACCACAGCAACGCCATCCTGACCTTCCATGCCGGTACCGGCGGCACCGAGGCACAGGACTGGGCCGAAATGCTGTACCGCATGTACAACAAGTGGGCTTCCAACCACGGCATGACCGTGGAGGTTCTGGATTATCAGGACGGTGATGAAGCCGGCATGAAGAGCGCCTCCATGATGGTGAAGGGTGCCAACGCCTACGGCCTGCTCAAGAGCGAGAACGGTGTGCACCGTCTGGTGCGCGTGTCGCCCTTTGACGCCAACGCCCGCCGCCAGACCAGCTTTGCTTCGCTGGAAGTGATGCCCGAGCTGGATAACACCATTCAGGTGGATATCCGCCCCGAGGACATTGAGATGCAGGTGTACCGTTCCTCCGGTGCCGGCGGCCAGCACATCAACAAGACTTCTTCCGCTGTCCGTCTGATCCACAAGCCCACCGGCGTCGTGGTCAGCTGCCAGACCCAGCGCAGCCAGTTCCAGAACCGTGACTACGCCATGGAAATGCTGAAGGCAAAGCTGTATCAGATCGCAAAGCAGCAGCACATGGATAAGATCGACGACATCAAGGGCGTGCAGAACGAGATCGCATGGGGTCATCAGATCCGCAGCTATGTGTTCATGCCCTACACCATGGTCAAGGATCACCGCACCAACTACGAGACCGGCAATGTGGATGCCGTGATGGACGGCGATCTGGACGGTTTCATCTTCGCATACCTCAAGGCTGCAAGCCGCGGGGAGCTGCAGGATACCTGATCTTGAACGTATAAAATGCAAAGGCCGTGCTTCCTTTTATGGAGGCACGGCCTTTTTTGTGTTCTTACGCCAGATCAGGCAGAATGGTATCCCAGAGATTTTCCTCCTGCCGCAGGGCGTTGAAGCAGCAGTCCAAGTACATTTTGTTTGCCGCTGCAAGGATCGTGCTGCGCAGAAGCAGCTTTTCATCTGCGGCATCCACGGCAAGGTCGCGGATCTCCCTGGTGCAGCCGAATACAAACGGCAGGCAGTTTTCCATCTCGTCGCAGAAGTAGTCGTAAGCTGCCCCGGCGGAACAGTGCGCCCGCTGCATTTTAAACAGGGAATCGATGTTTTCCATTGAGAGCACCGTTTTGGAGACTGCAATGTACATCAGGGATGCGATCTGATCGCGGGCGTACTTCTTGTGCACCGGGTGGGACAAAATGCCCTTTTTAACGTAGTTGCTGACCATGGAAGAGGTGAGCTCCACGCCGCAGAAGGTGCGGAAATAGCTGTTGACGTACTGCACGGTCTGGTCAAGATAAAGCCCCATCTGCGGGAGATCGGCGTACCGGGGCAGGGCAAACCCGGCGGCGCAGGCCGCAACGCGGCATTTGGTTTCAGTTTTCATATCGTAAGCAGTTTTCTAAGGTTGGTGCAGCAGGGCTGCGCGGGATACAGAAAATGGTTTTCTGGCGGTATTATAGCGCAAATCGGTTCTCTGGTCAACGGATTTTTAAAACTTTTGAAAGAATGCATAAAATCCCTTGACAGGTTTTTGAAAAACTGCTATGATGTCTGCAGTGAACCGAAAAACCATGCAGGCGGAAGTGCGTGTAAGGCACGGAAAATAAAAAAATGACCTGCTATCACAAAATAGATTTGGAGCGTGCATTTTATGAAAACCAAGATCGTTGTGGATTCTTCGTCCAGCCTGTATGCCCTGCCGGGCGTGGATTTTGCCTGTGTGCCGTTGAAGATCATCACGGATGAACAGGAATATCTGGATGACGGTACTCTGGATGCTGTGGGCATGGCCCGGTCTCTGCGTACTTACAAGGGCAAGACCAGCACCTCCTGCCCCAATGTGGCAGACTGGTTGGCTGCTTATGAGGGTGCGGAGCAGATCTTTGTTGCCACCATCACGGGCACACTGTCCGGCAGCTACAATGCTGCACTGCTGGCAGCGGAAGAATACAAGGAAACGCACCCGGAGGCCCGTGTTTTTGTTCTGGACAGCCTGTCCGCCGGGCCGGAGCTGCGTCTGCTGGCAGAGCGTCTGCGGGATTTCGTCCGGATCGGGATGGAGTTTGACGAGATCTGCGAGGCGATCCTGGCTTACCACAAGCACACACATCTGCTGTTTTCGTTGGAATCGCTGGCCAATCTGGCCCGCAATGGCCGTGTGAAGCCTGCTGTTGCCGCTGTGGCACGGATGCTGGGCATCCGGGTCATTGGTCAGGCCAGTGAGAGCGGCGAGCTGGAGGTGCTGTGCAAGACCCGCGGCGAGCACGGTGCACTGGAGCGCATCGTGCTGGAATTGAAGGATCACGGCTTTACCGATGGCAAAGTGCACATTGCCCACTGTGATAACCCGGAAGCTGCCAAGCGCCTGAAGCTGATGATCCACGCGGTGTTTGCAGGGGCGCAGGTGGATGTGGCCGAGTGCGGCGGCCTGTGCAGTTACTACGCTGAGCAGGGCGGCCTGATGGTGGGCTATGATGCAGGGTAGTGCGGTTAGGTGACTCAAGAGAAAGAAAAAAGAGACCTCATCTCGTCAAAAATCAAATTTCAAAATCATTAAAGGAGCTATTCAAATGAAACGAAATCAGAATTTCGACCATAATCACTCTCAAAAACTGCTTTCCTTCCGCTACAACATAGACACCAACCGAGTGGAAGCCCGGTTCACGGATGGCTCTGCCGTCGCCAACAGGATGCCCAACTGCCTCAGAACATCCTCAACCCGCTACTTTACAGTGGGGTTGACACGGAGGATTGAGTGTCATCGTTTTTTCATGGCTACCGCCGAAAATCATTGTAACGTATTTTGTGTTACAAATTGGTCAAGCGAATGATTATGATTAAAATTCTCTTACTCGCACAATAAGTCATTTGATAAACTGGTTAAAATGCCAAATAATTTCAAATCATAGTCCAACACACAACAAATGTGGTATAATAACAATATATTTAATGCTTTAACTGTGTTTGCAAAAAGGAAAAGAAGATAAGTATGGAGATTACATGGTTGAAAAATGAAGATAATGCCATTCAATACGTCTATGCCTCTGCTGTTCCCCAAAAAATACCATTAGACATTTTTAAAGAAATTGTTCAGAGCAGTAAAGAAAACTGTCTACCTGAATTTTATGTGATATCTGAACAGGGAAAGTATATCGGATATATTTTATTATTGGCCGATAAAAAAGAAGACATCCCTAAACCTTTTACATTTCTTGCATGTCATAATGGCGATACTCTGCCAAAAGAAACTCACAAAAAAATATTGGAATTTATCGGCAAACGGTGTCGTGTAAACAACTGGAATAAACTCGCTTGGTTGGCCGAACAAGAAATCCAGCAATTGTGATATCATCGTTTTTTAAGCTATCTCTCTATAAAAACTCCTTAAAGACATAAAGGCAAACTTGAATAAATAAATTTATCTAAAAGCCCCACCTACAATAGATATTCCAAATCGAAGAATCTACTGCAGGTGGGGCTTGTTCTATGTGATAAGCTATTTTGTAAAAATCAAATACGTAGATTATATGGCAGAATCATTTGGTGACACTGAAAGCTAATGTTGCGCCATCAACGACACTATACATATCGCCGTTAGCCGCAGTAGCAATTCCAGTAAACTCAACCTCCCATTTTCCTTTAGAGAGTCCATATTTTACATCTTCCGTACCGATTGTGCCGTATGCAGAAATGGCATGATCAAAGGTTCCAAAGGGTGTACCAAGTTTATTGAAATGCAGGTTACCTTCAAAGGAAACAATTACTGCACCCGGAACGGTAATCGTCCATTGGATATACCCTTCAGACAGATAATCAAGTGTACATGAACCAGCATCGCCCCAGAAGGTTTCGCGAGAAATTGGGACAAGTTTGAATGTTGCAGAGTTTACAGTTGTTCCTTTATCAATTTCGATACTAGATTTTTTGGAAGAAAGTGCTACAACGCCTGGTTCAACTGCAACAGCAGCAGGCATCAAAACTGTGTTGAAAACAACCAACGCAGCACTCGTTCCAGCCATTTTAAGGAATTCATTTCGGGTCATCTTTTTCATGTCGATTTGCTCCTTATATTTTATTGACTGTTACAAGTCACCCAGCTACAATTTGGATTCTTTTTCGCTTAATTCTGCACTGGAATCACCTCTTACAAAATTTTAGTATATTGGCATCATCGTGATCAAAAGCAATATCACTAACAGCCACCTCATCACACTATAAAGCCGCAAATTTTCAACTCAGGTGTATGCTCATCGGCAAATAAATGTGAACCATACGAATGCCGCTGTTAAACAACCTGCCAAAACCACTAAAATACAACTTGCCAACTTTGGCTCAATAGCAACTTTTTGATTTTCGCACAGCGCAAATTTCTGAAGTTCCTGAAATGTTGTTTGATTGACATTGCCGTGTATTGCTTTCCATAAAATCATCACCAGCCTTTCTTTGGAGCTACCTTTTTGGCCTTTTTCTTTGTTTGGGTTGCTTCTCGTTCTTTCATGCACAAAATCAAGATGGCAGAAATAACGACAGCAAGCGCAAGACTGCAAGAACAGGTTCCGATATTCCAGTTGACTGCGGTATCATAGCTACGGTAGCCTACCATTCCAAGACTTGCGGTAATCGGATAAAGGTTTGCTAATGTCATATTTCCTGCGGCAAACATCCCTCCATATCCATAGACAAAAGCAATGATTACACCGACTAAAAAGCTGCCTGCCCTCCGACAAGTAAGAGCGATAATCGGCAGAACCGCAAGATATAAAAAGAAATTAACCGCAGTAATCTGCAAGGCTGCTTTTAGAGCTAAGGAAATCTCAAAGCCGGGAAATCCCACAATCATTTCTGCTATGATTGTAAACAGACTGCATATCAGCCCGAAAATAATAGACAATACGCCGCACACAATCAATTTTCCGGTCAACAGTTTCTTAAAAGAGATCGGCACAGTCAGAATATTTTTCAATGTGTCATCCGTCTGCTCACGAGAAATCATATATCCAGCAATTAGGCTGATACACATCGGAAAAATCATGGACATATTGTTTTTGATGACCTGTTCTGTAAGATAGGCAAAATCCCAAACGGAACCATCATTCGCCATAGAGGTAAACAAGGTCAGCAGGACGGATAGGAGCATGAGTGCAACGCCCGCCCAAAGGATATGATACCTTTTCAATTTATAAAATTCTGTTTTTACAATGCGAACCATGTTTATTCCCCCCTCTGCTTATATAATCTGTCAATCAGTAAGAACGAAATCAATGCCATGATCCCAAGAATGAATACAACTTGAAATGTTGAGGGAATTAGCCCTGTCATTTGCTCCAAGTCCATTTTTATTCCATGAGCCGCCATATCTCCCGCACTCCAAAATGTAGTCAGTGGCGTGGGCAGAAGCCATAACATAGTTTTAGGCAGTGTGTCAAACAATGCCGTAGCACTCATGTTCAGAACGCTGTAAAAGACACACAACAAAATGGAAAAAACATAGGTCTTACTGAAAAAGACAACAAGGACAATCAACGGGAGTGTTCCTGCCGTAATGAAGATTCCCGTTTCAACCGCCAAAAACAGCTTATAACCAATTCCATAAACTTCTAATGTTCCAATTCCGCAAAGAATTGTTGCAATGGTAGAAGCCACACAAAAAACAATTCCAAAAAGAAAAAGGACAATAATCTTTGCAAGCACCATTTGCGTGCTGGTTACGGGAATTGTACGCAGATTTTTGAATGTATCGTTGTCGCGTTCCATAAAAAACAGAATAGCGGCAATCACTCCGATAATGCAGGGCAGTAAAAACTGGATACCATATCCCAACACCATGTTAAATAGTCCATCGAAAGCATCTGCCCGATCCGTATATCGCTCCATCATAGAGGGCGTTGTCATCAGATAAGTCAGCGGGATTGGAAACAGGAACGCAGCCAAAATAATCAGCGGAATAAATTTCTTCCGTTTCAATTTTAAAAATTCGCATTTGATTAGTTTAAGCAATTCCTTCGCCCCCTGTCACACGCTTGAAGTAATCTTCAAGACTTTCTTCACAGGTATGTGCTTCTGATACCTCCAATCCGTTTTCTACAAAAGCAGTTACAATTTTCCCCACGGGTAGCTCCATATTGTGTAGACGCAGATTGTGGTCGTCTTGTATGGAAAAATGGGTTTCATGGAAATTGCGTTCCAAAATTCTTGCCGCCTGTGCAGTATCAGAGAGCGTAAAACGGATATGCTTACTGCTTTTTTGCTCCAGCTCAGCAAGGCTTTCTTCTTCCAGCAACGCGCCGTGGTCGATAATTCCAATATCGTCAGCCAGCAAAGAAATCTCCGAAAGAATGTGACTGGAAATCAAAATAGTTTTTCCTCTTGCGTCGCAAAGCTCCCGAATAAAGGAGCGTACTTCTGCAATACCGATGGGATCGAGGCCGTTGATCGGCTCATCCAAAATCAAAAGCTCCGGGTCGTGCATAACGGCAAGGGCGATGGCAAGCCGCTGCTTCATACCAAGAGAATACTGTGAAAAGAGCTTTTTATCTTTGTAGGGCAGTCCTACCAGATCCAGAGCATCTTTGATAGCATGATTGTTTGGTACGCCCCGCAGAGTAGCAAAGATACGTAGGTTCTCTGTGCCGGTCAGATTGGGATAAAAACCGGGGGACTCAATCAGGCTTCCGATACGGGGCAACAGCTTCTTTTCATTCCCTTGCAAAGACTTTCCCCAGATTTTGACCTCCCCGGAAGTCGGCTTCGTTAAGCCCAACAGCATTTTCATGGTAGTGGTTTTTCCGGCTCCGTTTCTGCCCAGCAGACCGTAAATTCTCCCACGCTTCACATGGATATTTAAGTCAGCCACACTCTTTTGTGAGCCGTATTGCTTCGTCAGATTTTTTGTTTCAATGATATAATTTGTATCCATATTCAAAACCTCCTGTTCTGTAAGGTATTCTATCATGCCAACCTTGCATTAACCTTGCCGCAACCTTGCATTAACCTTGCAATTTGAAATCCAGTAAAATGACAAAGGCTCCCGCCATAAAGACGGGAGCCCGCTTAACTCTCCAAAGGAAAAAGTAACATAAATTCAGTTCCTTTTCCCGGCAAACTTTCAACTGTTATACTCCCACCCATCTTTTCTACAAGCTGATGGACAATAGAAAGACCAAGACCGCTTCCTTTTTCAGACCGTCCTTTGTCACACTTATAGAGCCGTTCAAAAATGTGTTTCAAATCTTCCTTCTCAATTCCCACTCCATTATCCGCCAGCAGCAGCTCCATGTTATTTTCCTTCTTTGACAGGGCAATTTTGATTTTGTCTGCATGGCTGTGAGCGATTACATTTTGAATGAGATTATTGACAATCCTCATATAGCTGTCCATATCCAATCTTACCCGGACAGGCTGTTCGGGAATATCAATGTCATAATCAACCTGTTTATCCTCAAAAATCGGTATCCAGTCAATCAGGATATTTCTTGTCAGCTCTGCGGCCTCAACGCTCTGGATCTCCAAAGCAAACTCGTTGGAATTTAACTTGAACCAGTCAAAGAGCACATCAATATATTCTTTCAGATCATGGGCTTTCCGACGGGCGGTTTCAATATAATCATCCCGGTCTTTTCCTGTGACCAGTCCTTTGTGTGCAGCGTCAAGATACCCAAGCAGAGTAGTAAGGGGCGTTCGCACGTCATGGGAAAGGCTCGTCATAAGTTGGCGGTTGGTTTCTTCTGTCTGCCGTACAGTTGAAAGTCTGCTTTCATAGGCCACAACGATCTCATTGATTTCATAGGCAAGAGGTGCTGTCAGTTCATTTGTTGCAGATAGAATACGCCGGTTGCCATTTCCGTTTTTCACATCAACCAGCACATCGGTCATTTCTGCTATTTGTTTTTTTACACGCCGAACGAGAACGATGGAAGTCAATACAGCCACAACAGCAATCACAATGGACAAGAATACGATAATTTCCATGCTGACTACACCTCCTTATTAAACCGGTAGCCAATCCCTTTGACCGTTTGTATATACTTTGGGCTTGAAGGATTGACTTCTAATTTTTTACGAAGCCGACTGATAATCGCCATAATGTTACTGTCATCATAGAAATATTCTTCGCCCCATACTTCCTCATAAATCTGCTGTTTGGTCAAAATTTTCCCTTGATGTTTTGCACAGTACAGGAGCAAATCAAATTCCTTTGGGGGCAGTTCAAAAGTGCCGTTTGATGTAGTAGCAGAACGATTTTCAAGGTCAATCTGCAATCCGTCAAAATTTAGCTTTTGTATGGCTCCAGCTTGCTGATTAAAGCGAGTGTAGCGGCGAATAAGAGACGCAATACGGGCAATCAGTTCATCCATATCAAACGGTTTTGTAAGATAATCGTCCGCTCCGGCCCGTAAGCCCCGTACTTTAGAAATACTGTCATTTTTAGATGTGAACATCAAAATCGGCAAGCTGTACTCCTTGCGAATTTCTTCCAGCGTTTCAAACCCGTCCATGCCGGGCATCATCACATCCAGCACCACAAGCTGGTATTCCTGCTCTCTTAATTTTTGTAAGCCCTCTTTTCCGGTATTACAAAAATCAGCTTCTATGTTTTCTGCTTGTACGCTACGTTTAATCAAAGCGCACAGTTCTCTGTCATCATCTATAATCAGGATTTTATTCATGGTGCAACCCCTTCCCTTGTTTTGTCCTTCCGTCAATCGGCTTTTCTGCGTTCTTTGGGATCAGCCAAACACCAGCCATCTTTACAGCGTCGGGGATACGCCCAGCAGCGCAATAATAATTTACCCTACGAGGTGTCACGCCCCACTTTTCGGCGGCCTCTTTCAATGTCATATAGTCCATTTCGCACCTCCACAGAGTACATTATAGTTCTTTATCTCGAATAGTACAAGTTGGAGGCTGCATATTGATGAAATGAAATACTACTTTATGTAAAATCCCATTACATTCTCATAATCCAACCCGAAATGTACAATGATATAGGGTGATATGAGAATGAACCAAAATGAAAGAAGGTTTGACTTTCACGGCCTCGGGGCGGCTCTCAAACGGGCCAGAGAAGAAAAGGGCTGGACACAAGCCTATGTTGCGGAATTAGTAGACCGTGACTCCCGTACCATTATGAATATTGAGAACAAAGGTCAGTATCCCAGCTTCGATCTTTTTGTTAAACTCATTACCATGTTTGACGTTTCAGTTGACCAGTTTATTCATGCGGACGGAGGGGCACAGACAAGTTCTTGCAGAAAACACATTGATGTGCTGCTAAACTCCATGAACGAAAAAGAGCTTGTCGTGATAGAAGCCACAGCCGAGGGCATTAAGAAAGCCAGAGAAACGGAGGTTCCAGAATAAGGGCCTCTGTTTTTTTGCGCCATTTTAGGGACTGCCGCTAAGTGGCAAGCAATGCCTCTGTGGCCACAAGTGGCACAAAGGCGGCTTGTTGGGGCCCGCCCCAAACCCGTATCTTCGGGCCAACATGGCCCGAAGTGTCAGCGTCGCTTTGCTCCTTGTTTTCATAACCTTAACGCTCCTTTTCCTGCTTTCGTTCTGGCTCGGTGTAGCCCATCAGAGTGTCAATGTTCGCCTTGATTGTGACGATCTCCTGCATATCCCGTCGTGCCTTCTGGTATTCTCCATAGAGCTGTTTTTTCTTTGCTGTGAGCTTGCGGCCTTCCTCCTTCAGCACATCCATTTTAGGGAGCTTCGCCCCGCCCAGCAGAGAGCGCATTTCCGCTTGTGCAGCCCGGTACAGTTCAAGGTCGGCCTCATGCTCCGCAAGGAATTTCCGGCTGTACTTCGTCGCCTTATACTGCTCAAAGACCGGACGGGTTTTGGCATACTGAACCGTTGCGGCCTTTAGCCCGGCATTGGTTTTCATGGCCTGTTCCGTCTGCTTGATCTGCTCGGAAATGGCATGGAAACGGTCTGCCGCCTCGGTGGCTTTCTGTGCCAACTGCTCATAATCGGTCAGTCCATTGTCCTGTATATAGGCAAGGGCAGCGGCCATCTGCTTAATGTTAAATACCTTCGCCCAGCGTTCATATCCCGGCCCCTTACCGGCAGCCAGCTTTGCTTGAATATCCACCGCCAGACTGATTTTCCGTTCCGAGCGCCCGGGGCGTTTTTCTTTGCCCTCAATGGCAGACAGAACATCTTGCAAGTCGTAGCCGTCCCCCAGCGTGGAGGCACGCAGACGGGTGAAGCGTTCCTGTCCCTGCCCGGTCAGCCGGAAACTGATACCGCCGCCCCGAACCGTCTTGACCTCATATCCGGCCCGCTTCATCAGATTGAGAAATTCGTCCAGATCAGCGGGGCGTTCCGCCAGCGCAGTATCAATGGCAAGGCGCAGCCTGTCCTGATAGGAAAGCGGCCCTTTCCGGTCTTTCTGCCACTCCCCATAGTTCCGATACTTGCCCTTGCTCCGGGGCTTCGGGTTCTCCACGATGGACAGCCCGTTTTCAAGGCACAGCTTGTCAGAGAGCCGCCGAAGGGCGAAGCTGGAGCCCCAAAAGTTTCGGAATTTCCGGGTGCAGTCAAGGGTGGTGGAGTTATAATAAATGTGACAATGGATGTGCTGGCGGTCTGTGTGCGTGGTAACGATAAAAGCGTGCCGCCCCTTTGTCCAGCTCATAGCCAGCTCATAGCCGATACGGTTTGCCTCCTTCGGGGTGATCTCGCCCGGATAGAAGGATTGCCGTATCTGATAGCACAGCACATTATTTTCTTTCTTCTGTTCCCGGCCCGTCATAGCGGCATAGCTGGCCTTTGCCAAAAGGAACTCGTCCGCCACGGTGGCCGGATCACATTCATAAGCGGAGATGTACTTTCCGCTTTCTGTTTTTTCCGGGTTCTTGCCATAGTCCAGACAATCCCGGATAGCCTCAGCAATCGTTTCGCCTTCGCCCGCATGGCGCTGCAACAAAGCTGTAGTAGCCAAAAATCATCCCTCCTTTCCATAAGAAAGAGGCGGCCCATTCAGACCGCCCCGACTTCGGGCCAGTATGGCCCGAGGCTGCTTAACTTTCCAGAAACCGGTACAGAGCGGATTTGCCTCCGTCCAGCGCCCAGAGAAGGGAGCCCGCCGTCGCTTGCAGTCCATACGGCGAAAGAAGGAAGGCAAGAAATAGAAATACAATCCCTCCTATGGGCGTCGGCGTGAAAAAAAGAGCGACACCCAGCACCGCCAGGATCACAGAGGCAATCGTCAGCAGGACGGCACAAATCTCAAACAGAAACACCAGCAGAGCCGCCAGAAGGGACAGCGCCAAAGCAAAGGGAGCAACCAATATTTTCAGCAGTATCTTCATCTTCAAAACCTCCTTTATCTATCCTTTCTACCTCTATTTTATCATGCCTGCCCGGGGACATAAATGTTGCGAAAGATTAGTAAATTCTGTCCTAAAACTTCGGGTCATACTGGCCCGAAGTGGTAAAAAAAGAGCAGGGCGGCAAGCCCTGCAACGGAAGCCTGCCGCCCTCGTCTTACTTTGCCACCAGCTCGGAAAGCTCCCGCAGCACCTTTGACACCTCGCCCCACAGCTTTTCATAGTCCCGCTTCAATCCGTCGATTTCCTCCGGGTACACGCCATAGGTGTGTGCGTGTATGGCAACCTGATTGAGATTGTTAGAACAGCGCCGTTGCAGAGAGATCAGCTCTTTTACGGGCGCAAGGTCGATGTGCAGGATATACCCATTCAGAGCCATTTTCCGTACATAAGCCCCGGCGTTGGAAATGCCCACCTCAGCCATCCGTTCATGGATGGCTGCCAGCTCGTCCGGCGTTACCATGACGTGCAGATGGACATTCCGCTTGCGGTTCTCCATCAGCGTTCCAGCTCCCGGCCTTTCCGGCGCTCTTTGGGCTCCTTTACCTTGTCCAGCGGCTTTGCGTCCAGCTCCGGGGGCGTGGGTGGGATGGGCGTATTGTTGGGTACGCCGTCGATCATGTTGCAGTTCTGCTCCGTGGAGAGCTCGGCGGTTTTCAGATAGTTGTCTTTTTCGTGCATGGCGATCCTCCTTTATCGTTCCTCATGGTTTTGATGGCTCCGCTTCTGGCCAGGCTCCTTCGGGGGGTCCTGCCCTCTGGTTCCTTCTTTGAGCCGGGCGGTAATGGATGGGCGCACCCGGTCAAGATTGCCCGGTGCTGGTTTCAGTTCATAATCCTCCATCTGCTTTTCGGTCAGCGGCTTTGCGTAGGTCAGTTCGCCCCATGCCATCAGCCTGCCGTCTGCCACAGGACGCCGCCTGTCATCGTCGTAGTTGACAATGGAAAGAGGCTGGTTATCCGGCGGCTTCGGGTAAGTTCCTATGTCCACGGGTCGCTGGGTGGAATAATAGCGGTAAACGCCCTCCGGTCCCAGCTCGGTATGCTTGACCGCCGCATGGTAAAGCTGCTGATAGTCGTCCACCCGGCGGTCAAAGTCCCTCTGCGCCCACGCCTGACTGGTTCCATAGCGGCCCCAGTAGTAATCCCGATGGCCGTTTTCCCCCTCGGTAAACTGCCAGGTCACAAAGGGGCTCGGTGCTCCCGGATTATGCCCCAGCGCAAAGCCGTGTCCGGTTTCAAAGGTGGCAGCTTTCAAAATCACATATCCTTGTACTGTCTCCAAGAGATCCCTCCTTTCTGTGCCTCGGGCCAACATGACCCGAAGTGCTGGATGTTACGAAATAAGAGGGCAGACCGGGGAGGAATGTAATAAGATATTCCCACCCCGGAAACACCCTCAAAAAAGCCCGGAATGTCAAGCCTTTGGAGGCGGCAAATCGTAACAGCCGCCCGGCCTTTTCTCCCGCATTTTCCTCATGCGTTCCCGGCTTTTCCGGCGGTTCCCTTCGGCCTTGCAGGCGTCGGAGCAGTAGGCTTGACGCCCCTCGGGCAAAAATGCCTTTCCGCAGACCGCACAGGCCCGCAGCTCCGGGGAGATGCCTTCCGTTGTCAGCGCCGCTTGAAGCTCCGGGTCAAGGGGCAGGACAGCCTCACGGAAATAACGGCAGTACGCCCCTGTCCAGCACTTGTGCAGCATATAGCAGGCACAGTCAAGAGGAAGGCACAGGCCGCTTTCCCGGTCATAGTTGGCGCACATCCCCGTGACAAGAGAACGGATTTTCTTCTTCTCGTCACGGGTCAGCTCCCGGGCGTCCATTTAAGACTTCGGGCCACGATGGCCCGAAGGGCGGGGCTCCACGATCAGCGCCCGGAACTTCTTCCGGCACTGTTTTTTCTTTCCTTTGCACTCCTTGTAATAACGACATCCCTTACAAGGGTCGTCATTGTCCCAGCCGGGGTGCGGTACTTCCTTCATCATTCGTTCAAAAGGGCTGCTTGTAAAATTCATTCTCATTCCTCCGTATCTTCCTCCCACGGCGGGGTATCTTCGTCCTCGGGTTCCTCTGCGATCTCCTCCAGCTCCCCGTCCTCATATTCGCAGTAATCATCTTCCAAATCCGGGGCCTCATGCTTCGGCTTGTAAATCTTGAAATAGTAACCAATCCCACCGCCGGCCAGCACCACCGCACCGATCAGGAGCAGAGAGAGAAGGGGGCTGTCCTTTTTCTCCGGCTCGGGGTCCGGTATTTCCTCCACCGGTTCGGTGGGCTTTGGCTCTGGCTCCGGGGTCACTTCTTTGGGCGGTTCCTTGCCCTGTTCAGCAAGCGGAAGAAGGTCGTCTACGGTAACGGTATTGAGGAAATAGACGTTCTCGCTGGTTTTCTGCTTGTCGATCACCAGATAAAACACGCTCTCGTCTGCTGTGGTGATGGTGTAGAACTCTTTACCGTCCTCGTCGGTGGCGTTGTCCACCACGGTTCCCGTCCCGTCCGGGGTAAAGGGGTTCTGGGTTTCCGGCTCCGCTTCGGTTTCTGCCGGGGCGGGAGCTGTCTCCGGCTGCGGCTCGCTGCTCTGGGCGTAGGCCGGGACCGTAAAGATCAGGCAACACAAAAGGCTGGCAGCCATCGCCGCCAGCCTGCGAAATTTAGTTTTCTTCATGGGCTGTGTCCTCCTTTTCGGGTGCCTCCGGCTTCGGGTCAGTATGGCCCGAAGCGGTAAGGCTGTTTTTGGGGTCATTCAGAAATGCCATCAGCTGGGCGGGCGTCAGTTTAAGGGAGCGCACCGCCTGCACGATCTGGCTGTTTTCTTCCTCCTGTTTCTGCTTTTCCAACTCCCGGATTTTGGCCTGCCACTCAGCAGCCTTCTCCCGTGCTTTTTCCAGTTCCTTATCGAGCTTGTCGATCTTGTTCATGCAAGGACTCCTTTCCTCTGGCTCACAAACGCCCGAAGGCATAGAAATGTGTCTGCCAGTAGCTTGAATTGATGTTTGCGTATTGGATGGGCGAACCACAATGAAGCATCATCCCGCCGCCCACATAAATCCCCACATGGGATACAGGGCCGGGGCTGTCATAGGTTCCCGTGAAAAAGATAATGTCGCCGGGCTTTGCCTCGGAGGGGGAAATGATAGCACACTGGTTGTAAATGCCCTGCGCCGTGGTACGGGGCAGGTTGTGGACGCCGCTGGCCGTGTACACCCAGCAGACAAAGCCCGAACAGTCAAAGGAGGTGGACGGGCTGGAGCCACCCCATACATAGGGCCAGCCGATGTACTTTGTGGCTTCTTCCATGAGCGCCGCAAAAGCCGGGTCATCCAGCGCCTCGCCGGGTATCTCATAGCTGGGGCCGGTATCTTCACCGCCGTTGTAAATCCCTTCCCACAGATAGGGCTTGTTGCCTTTGAGCTGCTGCATAACGGTGTAGATTTCCCGCTGCTGTTCGTTAAGCCTCGGCAGGATCACGGCGGGCAGCGTTTTGTTTGTGAGGGTCACATTGAGAATGTAATACTCATAGGGGACTTCCTCGGTGGTGGTTTCCCCGGTCTCCGGGTCAGTGCTGGTTTCGGTGCGGTAGCGTATCTCGACTTCCTCCGTCAAGGTCAGCTCATACTGTGCCTCGAAGATTTCCCGCAGTTCGTCCTGCACCTGTTCCCGGAAATACACATGGTACTTTGCCGAGAGATAGGACGCCAGCTCATAGGGGTTATGGCCGATCTCGTCCACGGAATAGCGGTACTCGTCATAGCTGGGATGGGTGCTTTCGATGTTCGCTACCGTCTGCGCCAGCTCGTTTTCCAGCGCCGTGTAGTCCTCGTCCACCCCCAGCAGGTCCGTATCCTCCGAGGCGTAGGAGGTGCCGGATAACGCATTGGCAAGGCCGCTGCCAAGCGTGGGGAAAATGGAACTTACCGCCGACACAAGAAAACAGAGCAGCAACAGCAGGAGCAGGATCAGCACCGCCACAGGATGACGGGTCACAAACTGTGCCGCCCGACGGGTCGCAGTTCCCGAAGCGGCAGCGGTTTTCTTTGCGACCTTTGCGCCCTGTTTTGCAGCCGCCTTTGCTTCTTTGGAATACCGGCGTTTCAGTTTCCATTTCTGCTGCACACGGGAAAGCGGATTGCTGGCAAGCTCCGGGTGCTCGGAGGCCATCTTCTGAAAATCCATATTGGCCCGGGCTTTTATGTCCTTACGTTCCCACTTTGCCACCTTCCGGGCCGGGTGCTCCCGGTATCTCCGTTTGGCATACCGGGTCAGTTTCCGGGCTCCGGCCTCGGCCACAAGTTCCGACTTATGGGCTCCTTCCACACCCACATTTTCATGCTCAACTTCGTGTATCTTGTTGTGGACATAGAACCATGCTTCTGTACGGGCTCCCCGGACTGCCTTTTTTGCAAGCCCCGGTGGTTTCTTCGCTGCCCGTTTTGCCTCGGTCTTGTCCAGTTTCTCCCGGGCCTTTCCCAGCTTTTCCCCGGCGTGTTCCGCTTTTGCCTGTGCTTTCTGGTACTTATCCTTTTTGCTCCCGGCCTTCTCGGCGGAGCCCTCCGGCTCCTGTGCCTTGCCGGTATCCTGCGGCCCGTCCGCTTCATCCTCCTGCCTCATGCGGTCAGAGGGACGGCTTTTGCGGCTGTCCTCTTGAAACTTGCCGCTTTTGGACTTCGGGCCATCGTGGCCCGAAGGACTGTCCTGCCCGGTATCCTCGTCCTCAAACCGCAGGCGTCGGGACAGTGCGGGGGAAGGTCCTTCCCGTTCAGCCGGTCCGGGGCGATTGCCCCCGGTATCCTCCGTCGGCCCCGGCCTTTGAAAATTCCGTTTGTCCGGTTTCTTTTCGATGATGTATCCCTCCTTTCCAAACCTCGGGCCAGCATGGCCCGAAGTGTGTTATGCCCGGTTCATTTCCTGTTTTTTGTCCTCCGGGCGGGTGGTCATAATGGCGTACAGCTCGGTATTCTGCGGGAAGCGGTCAACAAACGGGATGGTGGTGTTTCCGAAGAACAGCAGTCCTTCGCCGGAATTGGTATGGGTCACATAGGAAAGCTGATGGGGGCTGATCCCAAGCTGTTTGGCTAAAATCTGCCGGTCCCCCTGTGCCTGCGAGAGAAGCACAAGGAAGTCCGAGTTTTCAAAGATGTTCTCGATCTCCGGGCTTGCCAGAAAATCCTTCACGTTCTGCGTTAAAGCACTGGGAACGCACCCTTTTTTTCGCAGCATTTTCCAGATCGCCACACAATAGCTTGCCGTCAGACGGTCACGGAGCAGCACATGAAATTCGTCGAAGTAGCACCATGTAGCGATACCGCGCAGGAAATTCATGGACACCTGCGAGTTTACCAAGTCCTGCATAATGAGCATAGCAATCGTCCGAAGCCCGGCACCCAGCTTTTTTAAGTCAAGGCATACCAGACGGCGGTTCAGGTCCATATTGGTTTCATGGTTGAACACGTTAAGGGAACCCGACACATAGATTTCAAGGGCAGTTGCCAGCCGTACCGCCTCGCCCTCCGGCTGGGAACAGAGCAGGTCATACAGGGTTTGGAGGGTCGGCATTTTGCTTGTTTCCGGGTCCTGCAAGTGTTCCCGGTACATCTGGCGTACACAGCGGTCAATGACGGTCCGCTCCACCGGCTGCAAGCCATCCTTGCCGCCGACGATCAGCTCCATCAGCGACAGGATAAAGTCGGCTTTCAGCGCCATCGGGTTTTCCTCGTCAAAGCTCAGGTCAATGTCCATCGGGTTGATGTGGTGGGGGCTGTCCGGGGCGATCTCGATGACCTGTCCGCCCAGCCGCTTGATAAGGGGCGAGTATTCGCCCATCGGGTCCACCACGATAATCCGGTCACGGGTGGCAAGGAACACATTCACAAGCTCCCGCTTTGCGGCAAAGGATTTGCCGGAACCCGGCACACCGAGGAACAGGCCGTTGGGGTTTTTGAGCTTCTTCCGGTTTGCCATGATGACGTTATGGGAAAGAGCGTTGAGCCCGTAATAGACGGCTTCGCCATCCATGCGGAGCTCCTGAGTCATAAAGGGAACGAAAATGGCCGTGGAGCTGGTCGTCATGCCACGCTTGATCTCAATGCCGTTATGACCCAGCGGAAGGCTGGAAAGAAAACCGTCCTCCTGCTGGAAGTCCAGCCGCTTCAAGGTGCAGTTGTATTTCTGGACGATACCCGACACCGTGAACAGGTCATTGTCCAGCTCCCGGCGGGTCGGGGCCATGTTTACCACAAGGAAGGTCAGCAGGAACATTCTTTCATTCCGGCTCTGTAAATCTTCCAGAAGGGTCTTTGCGTCGTTGCTGTACGTTACAAGGTCGGGCGGAAGTATGTCCATGTCGTACCCGGACCGGGCTGCCTTCTTTTGTTCCTCCACCTTCATCTTGTCAATGTCGGAGACTTTGGCCTTGATGGATTTTACGGCGGCGGCCTGATCGACGGTCTGGATATGGAGGGTGATGGTCATTTCCGCATCCATTTCCAAAAGCTCCGCCAGCAGCTTGTCCGAGAGCTCCGAGGCCAAAATCTGCAAGTAGGAGGCGGCGCCCCAAGTCGTCCCCACCCGGAACAGACGGCTGAAACGGAAGTCGAAGCTGTCCGGGGCGATAAAGTCTTTGGTGGAAAGCCCGGTTTTGGGGATCATATCCCATGAAAACCGGAAGGGGGAGCCGCTGCCGGGGTGGAGCTGCCCGTGAAGAAGCTCCAGCCGTTCCAGCCCTGAAAGGGAGCGGCACTTGACGCCCAGCTTTTTGAAGTTCCCGCAAATGTCCGCCTCTACACGTTCCAACCTTGCCCTGGCGGTGGAAAGGTCGTCCACGTTCACGCCGAAGGTCAGGAGCTTTGTGCGAACAATGCCGTTGTTGCTTTTGGCGATCTGGTTTTCCAGCATTTCCACATACTCACACCGGACGCTGTTGTAATCATCGTCCTGCATGGGGATGTTCACGCTGTACCGGCTGCCCGGGCGGCTCCGGTGGTTGAGGAAGGAAAGCTGGAACGGAAGGCTGCTGTCAAAGTAGTTGAGGCAGGCGCTCCACCCGTCAAAGATGGCCGCCTGATCTTCGGACTGTGCGAGCTGATAGTTGATGTCCTCGTATTCAATAGTTTTGGTGTAATAGCGGTCCGCTACCCGGCACACCCCGTCCCGGTACATTTCCCGGTAAGGGAGGGTCTGCTGGGCGGTGGTGGGAATGTTCTTTCCTTTCGTGAACAGGCCGGTAAGGCCCTGTTTTTCAGGCTTTCTGCTTGCGGGCTTTCCGGCCCTTCTGTTGTTTCGCAATCGGCTGCGCCTCCTTTCTGGCGCTAAGCAGCGCATAGAAGTTTTCGGTTTTGTAAGGCCGCACACGGGGATAGAGGAACCGGGTGCGGATGATGTTTTTCAGCACTTTTTCCAGCGGCAGACCGTCTCGTTCATACATAGCCAGAAAGAAGAACGGGAGCATGAGGCCGATCATCAGGAACATGGCGGCACTGTTCCCGATACTGCCACGGGAAAACAGGTAAGCCGGGAGGCCCACCGCCGCCGCGCTGGAAAAACAAACAAGCTGGCGCTTCGTCAGATTGAAGGCCAGCTTTGTCTTGATTTTGGAAAGGTCTTTTGGTACTGGTACATAGGCCATTTTGGTACACCTCCTTTATTGCTTCGGGCCAGCATGACCCGAGGTTATCTTGCGGCCTCTTTGGCCGGGGCTGTGCTGCGGGCAGCTTCGGCGGCCTCTCGTCCGCTCTGCCTTGCCCGCCAGTATTCGGGGTGATACTGCCGGATGGACTGATTGAGTTTTTCTTCAAACTGTCCTTTGTCCTTAATGCGGTCAGGGATTTTCCACAGCTTTTTGTCCAGCAGCTCCCGGAGCACTACGCTTTCCTGTGCGTCCTCCTCATAGCAGATATAGCCCTTGTCCTTGAAGCCGCATTTTTTGGCCGCTGGGGAGAGAACGGCGGCTACCTCGTTTGCCACCATCGTTCCGCCGTGGCTGGCGGTAGATACCAGAAACACCCCCGGACAGAGGGTTTCACAATTCTGCACCTCGCCCCACGGGGAGCTTTTCGGCGCATGGAACATTCCGCCCGTCCGGCTCCGGTCCGCCTGCATGAGCGCCGCCTTTTCCAAGATGGCTTTCAGTTCTGGGGAAAAATAGGCATATTCCCGAAGAACACGGGCAGCCTCCCCGCCGCAGGCGTTCATCAACAGGGTATAGGCGTCGCTGTCCGCTTTGGTACAGCAGCCCAGCAGTTTTCCGTCGTAATAGCAGGCCGCGTCATAGCCCGTCCGTTTGCGTGGCATGGTTCCCGCCTCCTTTCTGCTTCGTGCCAGCATAGCCCGAGGTCAACGCTCTGCACTGCGGCTGGGCTTTTCCTTCGGAGGCCGCTCTGCCTTTGCCTGTTCGGCAGCCGCTTTTCCGGCTTTGAGCTGGTCGCTGATGGACGCACGCCCCACAGAGCCGCGCTCCGCCATCTGTTCCAGCTTTGCCTCATAGGCTTGCAGAACAGCAGTATTGAGCTGTTCCCGGAACTCCTTTGTGACAGGGTAGGCCATATCCCGATAGCCGCCTTTGCCGTCCGGCTGGCTGGGCATCCCAAGAAAGAGACCCTTGCTGCCCTGTACGATTTTCAGATTTTCCACCACAAAGCAGTCATTGAATTTCACGCTGGCAAAGCCCATCAGATTTTTCACAGGTTCGATGACCCGCACGCTTACATCCAGCTTCAACGGTGCGGCCGGGGTGGTGTTTGCAACCTTTTCCTGCATGGTTTCCTCCTTTCCGGCGGGAACAAGGTTCCCGTCCTTGTAGTCATAGCCTTCCGCCCGGAGTGCCGCCAGCGTGTCCGCCGATACGCACCCGGACAGTTTCAGATCGGTTTCCACCATAAAGCGCATGGTGTCTGCTTTAGAAAATTCTTCGGGGAGCTTTCCATAGAAAGCCGGGTGCGGCTGTCCGTCCGCACCCTGTTTGTAACGCCGAGGCATACCGCCTCCTTTCCGCTTCGGGTCAGCATGGCCCGAAGTCTCTTAATGGCAGCCGAAGATGGATTTTGCAAGACTGCCTGTTTTGAATAAGGTAAAACACAGCAGCACCGTATATCCCACGCAGCCCCAGATCGCCCCGATGGGGTCGCCGTCGGTGGCGATACTCTGGATCAGCACCGCATAGATGGCGACACAGACTAAGATCAATAGACCTTGAAAGCCCACCGCAAAGAGGGAGCGGAAATAGTTCTGCCCCATGTGTCCGGTTTCCCTGTTGGGGACTGTGGCAAACGGGATAGGCGCTAAACTTGTGAGTAAATAAATTTCAATCATACGGCCATATACGATGACGAAGATCACGATGTTTAAGGCAATCATGGTAAGCTGGATCAGGAAGGACTGGAGCCAGAGTCCGAACAGAGGGCCTAACTCCATCGCCTCAAGCTCTGTCCGCAGACTGTCCAGCACATCCGGCGTGATCTCTGTCCCGTTCTGGATAATGCCCGCTGACTGCTGTATCACATGCTGGCTCACATCAAAGACCGCCAGCACGATATTGAAGGTATTCGTCAGGATCATCACAGCCACAAAGGTTTTGAACACCCACTTAAAAAACATCCATGTGTCAACTTCATGGAGGTTGTTGCGTTCTATGAGCATCTGTATCAGTTCATAGGTCATAACAAAAGTGAGGATGACCCCGGCGATTGGCAGAATGGCAGTTTCGGAGATCTGTCGTATCATGGAAAAGACCCCGGCGTTCCAGTCCGCCGGGGTCGTGCCTACCTGTGTGGCGATCTCGCCAACGCTCTGATTGACGTTATCGAAAAGGCCATCCAGATTTCCCATGATACCATCGACGAGCAGACCTTTCAGCCATTCAACGATTGCGTCGATGATAAAGTCCATACATCAGCTCCTTTTCTGGAAAAGGGACAACGGGTGACACTTAGCTGAACAGGCCGGACAGCAGAGGGATAAGCTGAAGGCCGATCAGAACGACACCGCCGCCCGCCATGAGCTGCTTAATGCCCTGTGATTTTGCTTATGTGTGATAAAGAAGTAATAGAAGTGTAAAAAATTTTGCCTTTCCTATCCGATACTTGCCTTTGGTATCGGATAGGGCGGGCGGTCATTCGGGCAAGTCCACCTTGCCAACGAAAGAATAGTAAATCTCAATGTCCTGTCTGCGTGTGCCGTTTTCATCGTAGCTGCACTCATGCACAACGATTTTCTCTACAAACTCACGTAAGAGGGTGTGGGTCAGTTCTTCAAAGTTCATGTGCTTGCGGACAATGTTCATAAACTTTTCTGCGTTTACGGTAGCTTCCTGTGCTTTGGAAAGCTCCGCCTGTATTCTGGCAACACGCTCTTTCAATTCCTGCTGTTCGGCTTCATAGTCTGCCGAAAGCTCCGTGAAACGCTCGTCAGAAATGCGACCGCTTACGCTGTCCTCATACAACACCGCTGGCGAGCTTGTATTTCTTATACTGCCTCACGGCGAAGTGCTGGGGGCTGCGGCGTTCCAGCCCGTCAAACATATAGTCCACCGCATTTTTGAAGGTTTCGTCATCCTCCCGGACTTCCATGCTGTTTATCATTTCTACCAGCGTATTCATGTTGCGTTCTTCCTCCGGCCCCTCAAAGACGATGTAGGCCACAAGGGCGCAGTACAAGAGGGTTTCAGCTTTAGTCCAGAACTCGTCGCCCTCCTTGCCGTCGCCTTTGGTGTTGGCGATCAGAGCAGTAACGAATTTCAAAACATCGCTTTCCGTCTTGATATAGGCCAGCGGATTGTAGTGCATGGATTTTGAAAAGTCGATACTGTTGAACACCCGCACCCTGTATTTCTCCCGTTGCAGAAACCGCCCGCACTGGTCGAGGGTGCCGCCCTTCGGGTCTACCACCACATACGAGGAATGGGCTTGAAGGAGCTGCGGGGTCAGCCAGAACCTTGTCTTTCCCGAGCCGGACGAGCCGATGACACAGGCGTTTAGGTTCCGGGCATTGGCGGGAATCTTCGGGCGGGTGTTCATGGTAAGGAACTCCGTCCCGGTCAGAATGACATTGTTCTGAAATTTAGGGTCTACAAACGGCTTTATATCCTCCTTTGTTCCAAAGCGGGCGGTGCCGTACTCCGCATCCCGCCGGAATTTTTTCGCCTGCCTGATCTTTGACTGTATCAGCAGATACACCCCAGCCGCACCGGCAAGGCCCACCAGCAGGTCAATACCGCCCAGCCCCGGCCAGTAGGTTTCAAAGGCTTTGGGGAAGGTATCGAGCATCCCCATGAGCTTTGTCCCGAAGTCTGTGCCGGGGGCGATCCGGTAGGCCGTCCCGATTTTGGAGAAGAACCAGAACACAAAGAGGTACGGCAGGTTTGGGAGTACATATTTTCTGATCTTGTCACTCAACGTCCGTCCTTCACCGCCTCTCTGGTCCGCTGCTTTTCCTTTGCCTGCGTCCTGATCTGCTCCGTGAATTTCCGAAGCTGACCGAGGATGGAAGCCTTGTCCTGCTCTTTGTTCAGCACCTTTGCGCTGTACTTCTGGAAGGCCGCCGTGATAGCGTCCGCCTGATTGGCTTTGAAGAACAGCAGGTAATGGCCGGGGCTCACTTTATGGAAAGCGTAGTCCACATGGAACTCCTTCGCAATCCGGTCAAAATCCTTTGGGGCTCCCACATAGGGCATGGCGCTTTTGCCGCCATAGTGGTTCATCAGCTTTTTTACGCTCTGGCGTCCCTGCGGGGTCAGCGCTTTCCGGTGGTGCTTTTGTACCGCCCGCGCTACCTTCCCAAGAGCGGTAGCCAGCACTTTTCCCGTGAGCTTCGTTGTCCTGATCGAAAGGGCAACCGTTTTTTGGTTTACTTCTTCCTGCATAAAACCTCCTTTCCGTCGGGGTTCCCGCTATCCGGGAGGCCCCCGTACAATCTCGGGGAACAGAAAACCTCGGGCCAATGTGGCCCGAGGCTTACCGCTCGGCATCTCTGCCGGACGGAGCTTTCTTTTCCGGCTCCGTCTGGACTTTTTCGCCCTGTTCCCGCATGGTCTGCAAGATAGAGGGCTTCTTTTGAAGCTGGGAGGGCTTTTCGCCGGACAGCGGCTTGATACATTCCAGACGGTCAGCCGCCCGGATGGCGTTGTCCGTGAGCTGCCTCTGCCATGCGCCTACACTGGGAGCCCAGCGGAAACCGCTGCTTTTCAACTCGGCCCGGGTGTCCGCGTCAGGCTTTCCATCAAAGAATACCTGCAAGCGGTTGTCCTCCCGGTTCATTTCCACACGGCCCCCGTCGAACTCCCAGCCGGAAAACTCCTGCTGTGCCTGTTTGGAGAGCTGTTCGATACGCGTCTTTACCCGGCGGATCTCCGCATTGTTGTTGGTAAGCTGGTAGCTTTCAAAGGGCCTCGGGTCGCTCCGCCAGTTTGCCGCCATGCTTGCTTTCAGCTTTTCGATCTGGTCAGGCGACAGCAGCGCACAGCCATCCAGCTTGCCATGCTTGCGGTAATAGGCGTTGACCTCCTTCATAATGAGCTGGGAGCGTTCCAGCCCGTCCAGCTTCTTCTGGAGCTTTTCAATCGCTGCCGGGTCATCGGCGCTGATCCCGCCCATGCCGGTACTGCATATCTTATCCAGCAGCCCTTGAATATACCGCCATTCCTCCATGTTGCTGTCCCGGGCCCGGTTCTGTTTTTCCTTCTTTCCCACCGGGAAATTGGAAGGCCCGGCGATCAGCACAGAGGGAACCCTCGCGTCAATGGCAAAGCCTTGGTTCATGTTTTCGGCCAGCTTGCGGGCGTAGGTGTCTAACAGATGGTCGATCTTCTCATGGTACATGGGGTCCACCCGGGATTTCTGCTGTTCCGCTATGGCGGCGGCCTTGTCCACCATTGCCCGGTATTCCGCCGTTGCGCTCCCTTCCTTGTAGTCGGAAAAGCTGTTCATTTCTTTTGCCCGGCGGGCGGCCCCTTCATTGATAGGGTAATAGTTGATGGTATGCACCTCCTTCATGCTTCGGGCCATGCTGGCCCGAAGTCTTACCGTTCTTCATGGGAAGGCTCCGCCTTGTCCTTTTTCGGAGCGGGCGGGGCTTCTTGAAACCGTTTGAGTGCAGCGAGAATGGAGTGGACAGGCTCGGCCTTTTCAGGGTAGGCAAATATCCGGTGTTCCGGCGGAATGTCCTGCGGCCCGTGGTAATACTCCTTGAAGCCCTTCGGGACTGCCGAGACATACCCACCGGGAGCGAATACGCCGCCCTCGTTGATACGCACATCCCGTCCGTATGCCTCATAATCGAAGTAGTTCTGAATATGCTCCGGTATGTCGATAGTCCCAAGCTCGTCGGCGTAAAGACGGCCCAGCCCTTCATCATTAGAAATATCCGGGTAAAAGCGGTACAGGTCAAGGTTCTGCGTCAGGTTTATCAAATCCTTCACGCTCCTTGTGTGGTTTCCTAAGACAAGAGCGGCTTCAAAGGTTTCCAGTCCGCCCTTATCCCGTACTTCCAGCAGGGCGTGGCCCAGCTCGTTCAGCTCGTCGATGTTCTCACATTCGTAGAGATGATCGTAGAGCCCCAGCACATCACTGTCAAAGCTGGTAAAGAACACTTCGCTGTACCGTTTTCCGTCTATCCCGA
This sequence comes from Faecalibacterium sp. AF27-11BH, assembly GCF_003603005.1. Lineage (NCBI taxonomy): Bacteria > Bacillati > Bacillota > Clostridia > Eubacteriales > Oscillospiraceae > Faecalibacterium > Faecalibacterium sp. AF27-11BH. The sequence goes on along the minus strand of NZ_QVGS01000014.1, from coordinate 3,759 downwards.
TTTTGGCAAGGGCGGCCTGCAACTCCTGTGTCGTCATGGGGAAATGTACCGTTGTCCCTACCTCGATCCCCATTAAGGGGTATAGGGCTGTATTGGTTATATAGGCTTCAAACATGGGCTCATTCCTCCTTTCCGGCCCGGTCAGCCAGCACCTCATAAATCCCGGCCATAATGTAATCGGCGCAAGGGAGGGCAATCGCATTTCCCAGCGCCTTGTAGCGTTGCAGAGGCCGAATCTCCACGCCGTCCGCCCCGTACTTTGTCCAGCCCTCTGGCAGCCCCATCAGCCGTTCGCTTTCTGTTTCCGTCAGAAAACGGATACAGCCGCCCTCCGGGTCGCCCTCATACCAGAAGGCAAAGGGCGTTACATCACTGGCTAAAAGAGTGGGAAAAGGGTCAGTTGGTAATCCGAAGCTGTTTCGGAAGGCCGTTTCTTCCTGCCTTTTTGCCGCTCCCCGCATACGGAAGCACTGAAAGGGGTGGATGACTGGTATCTGCCGCCCTGTTTCAAAAGAAGCTGTTCGATCTCTTTCGGCGGCGGCCCGCCCGCCCTCTCCGCAAGGCGGAGGAAGTGGGAGCATTGGACGGGGCTTAAATAGTATGTCTGCGGCACGTCTGCCTCCAAAATCCGCCACGACGAAAATCCGCTGCCTTCGTGCCAGCCTTCGGGAGCCTGCCCAATACTGGGCGTCCATGAGCCGCCAGCACACATCAGGCGTTCCCCCTCGCACCATTCCGGCGTTTCCCCATCTTCCCGAAGGAGGCATTGGAACTTCGGTGTCCGAGAAGGCGGATAGGACGGCTCTAAAGTCCATCCGGTCATTTGTAGAAAACGCTCCCATGACGTTTTCCCAAACAGCGATAGCTGGATATAGGTTATCAGTAGCATCCCTCATTTCCTGTATGATACGAAACGCCTGATAGAACAGGCTTGATTTTGCCCCAGCAAGGCCGGAGCGGTTGCCGATCAGAGAAAGGTTCTGACAGGGAGAGCCGAAGGTTATCACATGGACCGGCGGGATTTTCCCGCCGTCCACCTTCGTAATATCCCCCAAATGCGCCATATCGGGAAAGTGCCTTTTGGTTATGGAGATGGGTGCTTTTTCAATCTCGCTGGCCCATACCGGACGGATACCGCACCGGGAGGCGGCCAGAGGGAACACGCCAATCCCGTCGAAAAGGCTTCCCAGCTTAATATCCGGCATGGCCCGGGGTGCCGTGTCCCTTTACGGCAAGCACCCCTTCCAGTGTGGTCGCCGCAATGCCCAGCCGCCCGGCAACCGCAATATCGTTTTTCACATCCTCGTCCACAACGCTGCCGCAGACGATCAGGGTATGGGAGCGCCGCAGCATATCCCGGCGCATATCAATCCCGGCCTTATGTTCCTCGGGAACGCTGTCATTCAAAAACAGCGGCAGGTACAAGAGCGGGCAGATCGGGGAAAAGCCCGCCTCATAAGTAAGACGGCAGTAGTGGGCCGCCAGCTCCATATCAACATCCGGCTCGCCGCTCCATGCGGCAGTCAGGTATGCTAAAGGTCGTTTCATTGGTTGAGCCTCCATTTCTGTTTTGGTTTAGGGAAAAGCAAGAGTTCGCCCAACCCCTCCGCCCCTTCCCCCGGGAAGGGGAACGGCTCTGGAGAATTTATATCCCCGTCGCTTGACCGGGAAAAAGCATAACCGGGAGAAATCCGTCAAGGGTGCCTCTGGCACCGCCTGCGGCGGCGCTGCCCTTGACTGATTTTCCCGGCTATGCTACGGAATAACTGGCGACGGGGAATAATTTATATCTCCAGAGCTTCGGGGCGCGGGGCAGAGCCCCGCAATCCTCGGGCCATGCTGACCCGAAGTTTGGGCTTACTTTTCCTGTTCGGTTTTCTTCTCCGGCTTTTCGTGTTCCTTCTGCTGACCCTTCCAGTCGTCCAGCAGCTTGATGATCTGGTCCTTCATTTCCCTCGGCGTAGTTTCCTTGCCGAAATACTTGCTCAGTTCCGCACCTGTCAAAATCACTTTGTCTACCTCCTTTTTGTCCTCCATCATAATGCCGTCGATCACATCCCCGTTGAGCAGCTTCTTTTCGTCCAGCTCACGCATACGCTTTGCCTGCGCCTGTGAAGGCGAGGACTGCTGGCTGTCAATGGCAACGGCGATATAGTTCTGGTTCTTTTTGCTGACATAGGAAAGCTCCACCGCCGTAGTAAAGCCCAGCTTTTTTTCATCCATCAACTTCATCAGGTCGGGAACCAGCTCATTGAGACGGATATACCGCTGCACCTGCTTGACCGCCATCTTATTGCGCTCGGCCACGATCTCGTTGGAGCGTTTGCCAGCGTCCTTCGGGTCAATCTGGCCCGAAGTGCGGGAGCCCTGGTGCTTGATGGCCTCAAGCTGCATTTTCAAGGCTTTGGCCCGCTCACTGGGGAGGATTTCTTCACGCTGGTTGAGATTGTCCTCGACCATCTGTGTGATGGCTTCATCGTCTGTCAGGTTTCGGACGATACAGGGCATATCCGCATACCCGGCAAGCTCGCTGGCTTTCTGGCGGCGGTGGCCGGACACGATCTCATAGCCGCCATCCTCACGGGGACGGACGATAGCGGGCTGAGTCACGCCCTTGTCCTTGACGCTGGACACCATAGCCCGCATTTCTTCATCATCCCGGACTTCAAAGGGATGGTTTTTGAAGGCGTAGAGCTCGTTCAGCTTGATATAGACGATTTGCTCCTTGCCCCGGCGTGGTGCATCCTTCGGCTTTTCGGGTTCCTTCGGAGTGGGAGCGGTCTGCACCGTTGGAGCCGTTTTTTTCTCCGGTTCCTTTTTGACCGCCTTTTCCGGTTTCTGTGCGGGAGTTTTGGACTTCGAGGCTGCGTCCTTGTCCTTATCTGCTTTCGGGGGACGGCCCCGGCGCTTCGGCGGTTCCGGCTCTTTGGGCTTTTCCTGTTTTCCCTCAGCCTTTTTGGGAGCCTCCGGCTGCTTTTCCGGTTTCTCCACTTTTGCCGGGTCAGGCTTTTCCACGCTGGGAGCTGCCGCCCGTTCCTCTGCTTTCTTTTCTTTCATAATTTCAGCGAAGTTATAGACAGAAACCTGTGGGTTCTTTACCTCCGGTTCCGTCTTTTTTTCCGGCTCCGGGGAAACGGAAACCTTCTCCGGCTCTTTTGGGGGAGCGGGAGGCGTTTCCTTGCCCGGTCCGGTATCCGTTACCGGCTGTTCCGACGTTTTTGTGGTTTTATCATCTGCCATAAGCATTTACCTCCTGTTTTTTGGCATGAAAAAAGGGGCTCAACTTTTCAGTCAAGCCCCCGTGGGAAGTTCCTCCTTTCTCCGCCATGATACAAAAATACCGCCCATAGTCTCGTTTGGGCGGTACTTTGTGTAAGATTGGCAGTCCATTATTAAGTTTTTTATTATGTTCCCTTTGTACACCGTTGCAATAAAACAAAAAGAGAAAAACGAATAGAATCCATCCATTCCTTTCCGTATTTGCACCACATGAATGAGGAGGTCTGCCCTTGAACAAAGAAAAATCTGAGAAGAAGCCCACCACACGCAAACGTGCGCCGAGAAGTCCGAAGTCCGTGCGCCTGATCGTGGAACGCCATTATATCGGCAATGTGCCGATGAATACGCTTTTTCAGCGGCTTGCGGAAGAAGAAATTCGTAAAACTGCCGAATCGTATCTCGCCGCTGGTTAATTGGACGTTTTACTGCGGAAAAGGGCTTGCATCATCACGCAGCATCCGCTACAATGTGATTGATGAG